>CAMJAJ010000106.1 GCA_946403565.1 uncultured Treponema sp.
TGACTGGATTATACTTGCTGACAGCCTGTAAGAAAATTATTAAAACGATATATTTTGATAACTATCTTTCATGTCAAATGGAAAATAGTTATAAACCAGCGGCTGCAATCGGGCACTGGCAGCCACCAATCGGCCAGCAGCGGCCAACAGCGGCTGCCATAGGCCCGAAGCGGGAGGCGGGAGGGAACTGTGATACAGGAAAACCGGGGCTTCATCATTAAGCGGCGGGACGGCTCGGAAGTCGTGAACTACGACGACGAGTCTTTTCCTTCATATATCTACGACGGCTACATCTTTGCGGGCTGCACCTGGGAGCGCGTCCCCCACTACCATGAGGACGTGGAGTTCATCAGCGTCCACTCCGGCGACATGGGCTACATGGTGGAGGGAACCTACATCCATCTGGAAAAGGGCGACACGCTGTTCGTCAATTCGGGGAACATCCACTATTCGCTTTCGACGAACGAGCGGGTCAACCGCTACATCATCGCTGTCATGCACCCGAAGATCATCTGCTCCTCCCTGGCCGTCGAGCGGAAGGCCGTGAACCCGATCATCACGGACAAGGGCGTCCCCTTCGTCCACTTCAAGGCGGGCGACTTTGACGGGCCGGTGATACAGAAGCTGTTGATCGACATGGAGCACGAGGCCAAGGGCAACGAGTTCCTGATAACCAAATACTTCTTCGGCCTGTGGGATTTGCTGATGCACCGCTTCACCGACGCCTACCGCGTCCACATCCGGCACATGGAGGAGGACGACAGCCACAACGCCAGGCTCAAGGCGATGATGCTCTACATAGACGAACACTACCGCGAGCGGATCACCCTCAAGGACATCGCCGAGGCGGGCGGGGTGAGCCAGAGCCTGTGCAACCAGATCTTCAACAAGCTCACCGAGAAGTCGCCGATCGAATACCTGATGCACTACCGCAGCCGCAAGGTCGCCGACCTCCTGCAGTCGGGCAGCATGAGCATGACGGAGATTGCCGACGCGACCGGTTTTTCCGGCGCAAGCTACATGGCGGAGACCTTCAAGAAGTACTTCGGCCGTACCCCGCGCGACTTCAGGAAGGATTCCCAGGCCGCCCCGAAGAAATAAGCCTGTCGTGCGGTGCTTTTATGTGAGGGGGAGGGGAGGCGGGGGCTCCGGTGCTGGGATGGGGTGATTGAACGCTCCGTACCAATAAAAAGGGCTAAAAAGGGCAAATAAAAAAGGCCTCCCGTAACTGGGAAGCCTTTCAGCGGTAGAAGGGAGTCGAACCCTCGTCTCCAGCTTGGAAGGCTGGGGTAATGAGCCGTTATACGACTACCGCAAAATCGATGATGCAATACTAGCGGAATTAACAAACTTTGTCAAGAGCTTCTGAAAAAAACTTCTCATTCCGTCCGTACCGGCCAAATTGATATTTAATCGCCTTTGTGATACAATCCTTCCATAGTAAATCCAAGAGGAGGATTTTGTACCGTTATGGAAAAGTTCTTTAAACTGAAGGAGCGCGGCAGCACGGTCAGCCGCGAAGTCGTGGCTGGACTGACGACTTTCCTTGCCATGTCCTACATTCTTGCGGTGAACCCCGGCATCCTGTCGGATTCCGGCATGCCCTGGGGTGGCGTATTCACTGCGACGGCGATTTCTTCAGCAATCGCGACCCTCGTCATGGCCCTGGTTGCCAACCTGCCGGTCGCCCTCGCACCGGGATTGGGGCTCAACGCCTTCTTTACCTACACCGTGGTGCTGGGCATGGGCTGCAGCTGGCAGTTTGCCCTGACTGCTGTCCTGCTTGAGGGAATCCTGTTCATCGTGCTTTCCCTCGTGGGAATCCGTGAGGCTATCATCCGGTCCATCCCTGCGGGCCTCAGGAAGGCCGTCGCCGTCGGAATCGGCCTGTTCATCACGTTGATTGGCCTTGCCAACGCGGGAATCGTCGGGACCGACACGGGAACGCTCATCGGCTTTGAGAACTTCACCGCCGGCCACGCCACCGCGATTGTGGCTGCTGTCGGCCTGGTCATCACGATTGCCCTCTACGTGCTCAAGGTTCCTGGAGCCATACTCCTGGGCATCGTGATCACCACGATAATTGGCATTCCCTTCGGCGTGACTGCCGTGCCCGATGGCTGGAAGCCCTTCTCGACACCGGCGGCCCCCCTGCTGTTCAAGTTTGAGTGGCAGAACGTTCTGACCTTGAAGTTCTTCGTGGTGTTCTTCACCTTCCTCTTCACCGATATGTTCGACACGATTGGAACCCTGATGGGCGTGGCGGAGCAGGCCGGGCTGAAGGACAAGGACGGCAACATCGTCAATGCCAAGCAGGCCCTCCTTTCCGACGCGATTGGAACGGTCGCTGGAGCCTGCCTGGGAACTTCGACCGTGACCAGCTTTGTCGAGTCCACGTCAGGCGTGGCGGCTGGAGGACGGACCGGACTTTCTTCCGCCGTTACGGCCCTGCTGTTCCTGCTCTCGCTCTTCCTGAGCCCGCTGTTCGCCCTGGTCCCCTCTGCGGCGACTGCCCCCGCGCTGATTTTCGTCGGCTACCTGATGATGAAGTCCGTCACGACAATCGACTTTCCCGATCCGACGGAGGGAATCCCCGCCTTCATCACGATTATGGTCATGCCCTTCTCCTATTCGATTTCCAAGGGAATCGCATGGGGTGTCATAGCCTACGTGCTCTGCAAGGTGGCTGGCAAGAAGGCGAAGGACATTCCCGTGGTTACCTGGGTGCTTGCCGCAATCTTCGTTGCCGACATCATCTTTGAGGCTGCCAAGGCAGCCTGACAAGCCCGCATCTGCCCTTTGGGGCATAGGGAACTGACATAAAAAAAGGACTGGTTACGCTCTGTAGCCAGTCCTTTTGTTTTTATAGGGGGAATTACATGTTTGCGTAGGTTTGGACGGAGTCCTCCAGGTGCTCTATCTTGATGCCCGCCTCGCGGAACATGGACATGGAGTCCGCCTCGTCATGATAGTGCTTCTCGCATACGACGCGCTTGATGCCGCAGTTTATGATGAGCATGGCGCAGGTGCGGCAGGGGGTCATCTTGCAGTAGACCGTTCCGCCGTCTATCGAGATGCCGCGCTTTGCTGCCTGGCATATCGCATTCTGCTCGGCGTGCACCGTCCGCACGCAGTGCTGGGTGATGGAGCCGTCCGAATGTATCATCTTGCGCATCAGGTGGCCTGCCTCGTCGCAGTGGGGGAGCCCGGCGGGGCTGCCCACGTAGCCGGTGACGAGGATCTGGTTGTCTTTTGCGATGACGCAGCCGCTCCGTCCCCTGTCGCAGGTCGCCCGCTTGGCAATCGTGCGGCAGACCTCCATAAAGTATTCGTCCCATGTGGGGCGCACGTATTTTTCAGTTTCCTTGCTGCCGTCTTCTGCCATTGGATATCTCCTCGGTATCTCGCAGGCTGCTCAGCCTGCCGCTGCTACAGGTTCTCCACGAGCCAGGACTTGAAGGAATCGTAGTCCTTCGACATGGGAATGGAGTTGTCCTTGAGCCGCATGACCCGCTCCAGGCTGGCCGGCATGCTGGGGCTGCGGCCGACCGCTTCCTGCACGGTTGCTCCGAACTTGGACGGATGCGCGGTCTCCAGCACGATTCCGACGGACTTGCCCTGCACGACGTCGTCTGCCCAGGCGGGCACGCTCGGGGTCAGGCCCGGCTTGTTTATGTCGCCCTTGAAGCCGCCGACGATCTTTTCCATGTCGCCGCTCCGCATGTCAATCCAAGCCTTCCAGCCGATGGCTCCGTGCGGGTCAATGATGTAGCCGGTCTTGCTGTTGCACTTCTTGATGGCCTCCACCGTGCCGGCATCGTCGGTCCAGTATGAGGCGAACAGCTGGCGCACCTGCTCCAGGCTGTACATGGATACGATCCGTTCGTAGTTGCTCGGCGCACCGACGTCCATCGCGTTGGCAAGCGTGGGCTGGGACTCCCTGGCCCTGTATTCGCCGGTGGCGATCCAGTCGGGCACGGTGTGGTTGGCGTTGGTGGCGGCGACGAAGCCCCGTATGGGGGCTCCCATCTCGCGGGCAATGAGTCCGCTCGTCAGGTTTCCGAAGTTGCCGCTCGGAACGATCGCTATGATGGACGCATCGTCAATCTTGCTGTCGTGGGGAATCCTGTTCTTCACGACGAGCGAAGAGTACATATAGTAGAAGCTCTGCGGGAGCAGGCGGGAGATGTTGATGGAGTTTGCCGACGAGAGGCGGAACTTCTTGCGGAGCTCCACATCGGTGAACGCGGTCTTGACGAGCTTCTGGCAGTCGTCGAAGTTGCCCTTCACCTTGAGCGCCCTGACGTTGCCGTCAAAGGTCGTCAGCTGCTTCTCCTGCAGCGGCGAAATCTTGCCGTCGGGGAAGAGGATGGTCACGTCTATGCCCGGCACCTTGTGGAAGGCGCTGCCGACCGCCGAGCCGGTGTCGCCGCTCGTCGCGACGAGGATGTGCAGGTTGTCGTCCGCCCCCCGGTTGAAGTAGGACATGACCCGGGCCATGAAGCGCGCGCCGAAGTCCTTGAAGGCGCAGGTGGGCCCGTGGAAAAGCTCCAGCACGTAGGTCACCCGGTCAATCGGCACCACCTGGGGGATGAAGGGGTAGGCGTCCTGGATGATGGACTCCAGGTCTGAGTCCGGTATCTCGCCCTCGACATAGGGCTTTGCCATCGCGTAGGCGATTTCGCGGAACGATGGCTCCGGATTCCTTTCGATGTAGGAGCTGTCGATTTTCGGATATGAAGTCGGAATGTACAGTCCGCCTGTTTCGGCGTTCATGCCGTTCATCACGGCGGTCTTGAAGTCAACGCTAACCTTTTTGTCCCTTGTGTCTGTGTATATCATGTAAAAGCATCCTTACTGAAACAAATTGCTTTGAAAATTATGCAAAAGTTTAGCAGAATCTGCATAAAATTGCAAGTAGTCGGGAAGGGCAGGGCTTGACAAAATAATCCCCGCCGTGCAATTATATTCCTATGGCGCAGCAGGAGAGGTGGACCAAGGTTATTTCTGCCGAACAGGGGATTCTGGACCTCCACCTTCGGGAAGTTATTCATTATCGGGACCTTATTTTCATGCTCATAAAGCGGGACTGGACGGTCGCCTACAAGCAGACCGTGCTCGGTCCCCTCTGGTATGTCGTGCAGCCCCTCCTTTCCGCCGTCATGTACACCTTCGTGTTCGGCAAGCTGGCGGGCCTGGGAACCGACGGAATTCCCTACGTGCTTTTTTATTTTCCCGGGAACATGCTCTGGCAGTACTTCAACAAGTGCGTGGGCTGCGGCTCCAATACCTTCCTTTCCAACCAGGGGGTGTTCAGCAAGGTCTACTTTCCCCGCCTCTGCGTCCCCATCGCCGACACGGCTGGACAGGTCCTGCGCCTGCTGATTCAGTTTGCCTTCCTCATGTGCATCTACGTCTACTACCTTGCGAACGGGGCCCCGATCGCCCCCTCCTGGAAGATTCTGCTCTTTCCCCTGCTTCTCCTCTGGATCGGAAGCCTGGGGATGGGCTTCGGCCTTATCCTGAGCGCGCTGACGACCAAGTATCGCGACCTGAACAACCTGGTAAGCTTCGCGATGCCGCTGGCGATGTACGTCACCCCTGTCGTGTATCCGCTTTCCCAGGCCCCCGAGAAGTACAGGTCTCTCTTTATGATAAATCCCATGAGCGCTCCGGTGGAGGCC
>CAMJAJ010000107.1 GCA_946403565.1 uncultured Treponema sp.
CTCGGCGGCATCCTCTAAAAACCGCTAAAAGCGAGTTTTTAGAGGTGCCCTTTTGCGAGTGCGCGCAGTGTCGATGTTTCTATTGAAAAATTCGGTAAAAGGATATACAATGAAGCAAAATGTCTGATATCCATTTCAAACCGAACGAAAGCAAACTCAAGCAGATAACCGACATACGGCAGCAGCTGGCGACCATCAAGGACATCGACATCCTGTTGGAGAACACCCTGACCGCCGCCCGGCAGATTGCCAATGCCGACGCGGGCTCCATATATGACTATGACGAGGGGAAGAACCTGCTCAAGATCCTGTACAGCCAGAACGACACCCTGCAGCGCAGGCTTGCCCCGGGCGAGAAGCTGCCCTACGTGTCCTTCAGCATGACGGCAAACGTCCAGTCCATCTCCGGCTACAGTGCGCTCAAGAAGTCCACCGTCAACATCCCCGACGTGTACAACATGGACGAATACATCATGGACGGGGACGGGCTGGTGAAGCGGCCCTACAGCTTCAACAGCGAGAACGACGAGAAGAACAGCTATCATACCCAGTCCATGCTCACCATGCCCTTCTCCCTGTCCAACGGGAGCGTTCCCTGCGTCATGCAGATCATCAACGCGAAGGACGAGTCCGGCCAGGTGATTCCGTTCAGCAAGGAGACCGAGTTCTACATCTCCTACTTTGCCGAGAGCGTCACCCAGGTCTTTGAGCAGGCGTATTTTACCCAGCAGCTCATCGAACGCCTGGTCAAGATGGCCAACTACCGCGACCCCCGCGAGACCGGAGCCCACGTGGAGCGGGTCTCCAGCTTCTCGCTGGAGATATACGACCGCTACGCCTCCAACACGGACATTCCCGAGAAGGAGCGGAACCGCTTCCGGGACAACCTCAAGCTGGCGGCCAAGTGCCACGACGTCGGCAAGGTCGCCGTTTCCGACAAGATACTCAAGAAGCAGGGAATCCTGACGGACGAGGAGCGGGCCATCATGAAGGGGCACACCTGCATCGGTGCGCAGATCTTCACGCCGGTGGAGACCGAGCTGGACAAGATGGCCCGGGACGTGTGCCTGCACCATCACGACCGCTGGGAGGGCGGGCCGGTCGGCTATCCCTCTGGATTTGACTATAATGAATACGAGGCCGAGACGACGATGCCCACGACGGTGGAGCAGGCCTTCTCTGGCGCGCAGATTCCCCTCGCGGCCCGCATCGTGGCCATTGCCGATGTCTACGACGCGCTCAGGCACCGGAGGTACTACAAGGCCGAGTGGTCGCTCGATGATACGCTGAATGAGTTCCGGAAGGAGTCGGGGCACCAGTTTGACCCGGAGCTTGTGGATGCCTTCATCCAGGTCATAGACCGCCTGGAGGCGATCAACAGGGCCATCTCCTAGTCCTCTCACCGCCTTCTGCAGGTCTAGCCCCCGGTACGAATAAAAAAGGCCATCCGACAGGATGGCCTTTTTTGTCCTTATTTCGTTTCCGCTGACTTTTTGATGGCCTTGAGCACGTCGTCCACCTCGTTCTTGTTCAGGACGCGCATGATCTTGATCTTCGTTCCGTCAATCTGGAAGGGCTGCTCCTCGGTTCCCGTGCTGACGACCTGTACGAAGGGGGTCTTCGGGTTGCCTTCGGTCACGTCCACCACCTGGGCTACCTTTCCATTGGACAGGTAGACGTAGACTCCTATCGGGTAGAGGGAGATGCTGTACAGCAGGGCCTTGGTTATCGTGTCGTCGTACTGGCGGTTGCTGTTGCGCACCAGCTCAATCAGGGCCTCGAAGGTGGACCGTTCGTCGCGGTATTCACGCGGGGCAGAGATGGCCTCGAAGGAACAGGCGAGGGCGATTATCTTGGCATAGATGGAGATCTTGTCTCCCGTGAGGTGACGGGGATAACCGGAGCCGTTCATCCGCTCGTGATGCTCCACGACGGCAATCTGGATGTTCAGGGAGAAGCCCGCCTCCTTCAGGATGTTGAAGCTGACGAAGGGGTGGGTGTTTATCGCCGCCTTCTCCCGCGTGGAGAGGGGCCTGTCGGTTATGTAGAGCTGCGGGGGCAGCAGGATCATGCCTATCTCATGCAGCATGCAGGCCGTGGCCAGCTCCACCTGCTTGTCATCAGGAAAGTGGAGCTGCTGGGCAATCGCGATGGAGATTATCGTGCTGCGGAGGCTGTGGTTGACGAGGAAGTTCTCCTCTTTCATCTCAGGGGTGGAGAGTATCCTGAGTGCGTGCCTCCGGTTGCTGCGCACGAAGGCGCAGAGCTCGGCCATCTTCTGCATTATTTCCTGGTTCTTGAAGGCCTTGTTTGTCGCGTAGAAGTTGTACACCGCGCTGATGTACTCGGCGAAGCTGCGGTAGGTGACCTTTGCCTTTTCGTAGTCCTCCCCGTTCATGGAGAGGTCGCCCGTTTCCTCCGCCGGTTCTTCGGCTGCCGGCGCCTTGCCGGCTGCGGCCCTCGGCTGGGCGGGCTTTTCTCCCGGTCCGCCGTTGATGAAGTCGTTTACGTCTACGGTCTCGGTCTTGGCATCTATGTCCGCCACCACCTTGCTGGGGATCGTCTTTGCGCCAGCCCCGCCTGCGGCGGCTTCCTGCGGAATCGGTACGGTGGCGACCGCCTTGCCGTCGGTATACACCTCTTCAAAGCTCCAGTCCGCAAGGTCTTTCAGCTGGTCTTCTGAGAAGACGCAGCCAGAGGGGAGGAGTAGAAAGTCCTTGTCCAGCATCACGTCGGCTGAAAATTTCTGCTCTGTAGTAATTGAATTTGTTTTAACAGCGTTCATACTTTCCCTCTTTGTCTTTATCGGCACAAAGTCGCCAGATTATAAACCGAGCCATGCAAAAATCCCGGCGCTTCCTGCCGGAATGTCCCCGAACTGCCTTACGGGTCTGCCTTGAACAGGCCGTCCAGAAATTTCTTGAAGAGCTCCGGCCAGATGGCGACGTCGTCCTCCACCAGGGCCGGGGTTCCCGCGCTCTCCCTGCTTGCCAGGCTCAGCCCGTGGCAGCCGGAGCGGAATATGTGGCTTTCGAACGGCACCCCGTGCTCCGCCAGCGCCGACGTGAACAGCAGGGTGTTCTGCACGGGAACGCAGTCGTCATCCGCCGTATGCCAGATGAAGGTCGGTGGGGTGGAGGCGGACACGTTCTTTTCGAGCGAGGCCTTGTCCATCAGCTGCGAGATGCCGTATTTTCCTCCAAGGAGGTTTGCGATGGAGCCCTGGTGGGCGAACTTTCCCGAGCTGATGACCGGATAGCCGAGGAGCAGGGCGTTCGGCCGCACGTCCTCGCGCCCGTAGGGGAGGTGCTGTTCCACCATGCCGGAGTCCCACCAGACGCCGAGGCTTGCCGCCAGGTGTCCGCCGGCGGAAAAACCGCAGGCCACGATCTTGTCAGGGTCGCTGTTGAGCTCCTTCGCGTGCTTCCTGATGTAGTAGACTGCCTCGCAGAGGTCCAGGAAGGCTGCCGGAAAGTCCATCGGTGCCACGGAATAGTCCAGCACGCAGGCGTTGTATCCCAGCGCCATCATGCGCAGGGCGACCGGCTCCGCCTCCCGGAAGCTCTTGAAGCCGTAGGCCCCGCCGGGACAGATCACAAGCATCGGGCGGCGGCGGTTCCTGTCTATTTCGTCGTTGTTTTCAATTATGTACGCCTGCATCGAGGGGGAAAAGCGTTTCTCCGTCCCTCCCCCGATTTCCCTTGCGGGCAGCTCTATCCTCTTGTGCACCATGTCCTTTCTATTCTATATCCAATCCCCAGATTTTTCAAGGGTGAATCAGCCCCGCTCCCTGCGTCTTAGAATGCGGCGGGGATACAGCAGGCCCTTGGGGGCGGCAGACAGGGGGATTGCATGCAGCCTGGGGTACTTGATCCCTGCCCTCCTGCGGAGCCTCCTCCGCGTCAGGCGGGACTGCGCCTGTGTCCCCGTGCGGAATCGCAGGAACAGGGCGGCCGCCATGACTTTTGCGAATTTCATGAAAAACCTCACTTTTTGTGTATGCCCCGAAGCATACCGGAATCCCGCCCCGTGAACCATTCCGTTCTGCGAAAATTCCGCCATTTCGTGCGCTTTTCATGTTCCTTGCCGGTCGTGCCGCTCGGCCCGGTCAGGCGGGAAGGCCTCTGCCGCCGTGTTTCTTGTCTGCCTCTTGGCCGCCGCGCGTTCAGTCTGCCTTCCGGCGCTGACAGCCGCGGCCTTACAGGGCCGTATAGATGATGTTCTTGATCTTGCGGGCGACGGGGGAAAGGCCCGTGTCCACCCGCTGCATCATGAGCACCGTCGTCAGCTCGTTCGCGGGGTCCACCATCATGAATGTTCCCAGCCAGCCGTCCCAGCCGAACTCACCCTTTGTGCTTATGGTCAGGCTCTGTCCCGGCTCCTTCATGACGCGCATGAGGTTTGCATAGCTGTAGCCCGGCAGGTGGGGCTGCATGCGGTCAAATGCCTTCTGCTGCCTCCTGTCCAGCAGCCCGGAGCCCAGGAAGGCCGCCGCCCCCTCCTTGAGCACGCGGGTGCCGCCGGAGCTGCCCTTGCCGAGCAGCATCAGGCAGAACTTCATGTAGTCGTCCACGGTGGAGGCGAGTCCCGCCCCGCCGGACTCGAACTTCGGCGGCTTCCTCATGCTGTTGGACACGCCGAGCCTGTTGTCCGTGAACAGCCTGCATGTACCGTCGGAGCAGTCGTAGACCTTGGCGAGCCGGGCCTGCTTCTGCTCGGGCACATAGAAGGCCGTGTCGTCCATTCCGAGCGGGGCGAAGATCTTCTCCTTCAGGAAGTCGGAGAACCGCATGCCCGCGGCCTTCTCTATGACCGCCCCCATCACGTCGGCGGAAAGCCCGTATTCCCAGCTGCTTCCCGGCACGAATGCGAGCGGGAGGAAGCCCATGAGGGAGGCGAACTCCACGGTGTCCATGCAGTCGTCCGAGTCCGCCTTGTCCGAAAGCTCCTCCAGCAGCTCCGACGTCCGCTTCCTGCCTTCGTCAGAATCGCCTCCGTAGGTGAGGCCGCTCGTCATGTTCATCAGGTCCTTCAGGGTGACCTGCCGGGGGGACTTCTTCACCTTTCCGTTCCTGTCGCAGTAGCTGACCCGGGAGAACTCCGGTATGTAGCTGGAAAGGTCCTCCATGAGGTCCAGCTTTCCCTCCTGCAGCAGGACCATCGCCGCCACGGAGGTGATGGGCTTGCTCATCGAGTACATGCGGCATATTGTGTTGCGTGAGAAGGGGACCTTGTTCTCCAGGTCGGCGAATCCTGCCTGCCAGTAGCCCTGTTCCCGGCCTCCCTGGAACACCAGGCAGCTTGCCCCGGCGAGGAAATGGGAGTCCACGGCTCCGTCCAGTACCGACTGTATGCGTGAAAGATGTGATGTGTCCATGCGTTCCTCCGTATTCTTACAGTATAGGCCATCTCTAGGAACTGAGCAAGCCCGTTTTTATGAGGCTGGTCCCACACGTGCGTGCGTGCGGGGGGGGGGAAATACCGACGGGGAAGCTGCCGGATGGAAAGAGCCGAATGCGAACTGCCGCGGTGCAAAAAAAGACCCCCGCCAGACTCGCTGACGGGGGCCGCTTCGTTTAATCAGTTATGGTCCGGAAGGACGCTGCCTAGGCCTTCACGCTGCCGTTGACCAGGCGCTCGTCCTGGGCAAACTGGTCCTTCGCGG
>CAMJAJ010000108.1 GCA_946403565.1 uncultured Treponema sp.
GGATTCCCTGCTTTCCACGCTCGGAGGGCAGACCGGGCTGACGCTCAGCATGGAGCTTGCGAAGTCGGGCTTCCTGCAGGAGCACGGGGTCCGCCTGCTGGGGGCCAGGCCCGAGACCATCGACAAGGCCGAGGACCGCCAGCTTTTCAAGGACACGATGGAGGCCATCGGGGAACCCTGCATTCCGTCCAAGGTCGTGACGGAGTATGAGGATGCCGTCCGCTTCGTGCACGAGGAGATCGGCTTCCCCGCCATCATCCGCCCGGCCTTTACGCTGGGGGGAACCGGCGGCGGCATCGCGTCCAACGACCGGGAGCTGGAGGAGATATGCCACAACGGCCTCCACCGCTCTCCGATACACCAGATCCTCGTCGAGAAGTGCATCTCGGGCTGGAAGGAGGTGGAGTTCGAGGTCATCCGCGACGGGGGTGGAAACGTCATCACCGTATGCTCCATGGAGAACTTCGACCCGGTGGGGGTCCATACGGGGGATTCGATCGTGGTTGCCCCGACCGTGACCCTGGCAGACCGGGAGTACCAGATGCTGCGGAGCGCGGCGCTGAACATAATATCCGCCCTTGAGATCGAGGGCGGCTGCAACTGCCAGTTTGCCCTGAACCCGGACAGCTTCGAGTACGCCGTCATCGAGGTGAACCCGCGCGTCTCGCGGTCCTCGGCCCTTGCGTCCAAGGCGACGGGATATCCCATCGCGAAGGTGGCCGCCCTCATCGCGGTCGGATACCGGCTGGACGAGATACCCAACTTCGTGACCCGGAAGACCAAGGCCTGCTTTGAGCCGGTGCTGGACTACGTGGTCGTCAAGATGCCCAAGTTCCCCTTCGACAAGTTCGTCTACGCCAAGCGGACGCTCGGCACCCAGATGAAGGCGACCGGCGAGGTCATGTCCATCGGATTCAGCTTTGAGCAGGCCATCATGAAGGCCGTGCGCGGGGCGGAGGTCGGCGTGGACAGCCTGAACCTGCCGGTCTTTGAGGAGGAGGGCGACGAGGAGATTCGGCGGCGGGTCGGCGAGTGCACCGACCAGAGGCTTTTCGCAATCTTCCAGGCCCTCAAGCGGAACATCCTTTCCGTGGACGAGATACACGCGGTTACCAAGATTGACCGCTGGTTCCTGGAGCACCTCAAGAAGCTGTCCGACATGGAGCAGGCCTTTGCCCGCATCAAGGACGGCGGCGGGGAGCTTTCGCTGGAGCAGTATATGGCGGCCAAGCGCTTCGGCTATCCGGACAAGGTCATCGAGCGGCTGTCCGGCGTGAAGCTGGTCGGTTCCTCCGGAATCCTGTCGGAGGCGGAGGAGGCTGCACGCCTTGTTTCCCAGGGCAGGCTCGCCCACGTCAATCCGGGCTACAAGATGGTGGACACCTGTGCGGGCGAGTTCAACGCGGAGACGCCGTATTTTTACGCGGGCTACAACAAGGTGAACGAGGCCGCCCAGTTCATCGGCGAACGGGAGCGCTCGGGAAAGAAGTCCTCCAAGGGGACGGTCATCGTCCTGGGCTCCGGCCCCATCAGGATTGGGCAGGGCATCGAGTTCGACTACGCCTCGGTGCAGTGCGTCTGGTCGCTCAAGAAGCTCGGTTACGATGTCGTCACGATAAACAACAACCCCGAGACAGTCTCCACGGACTTTGACACGTCTGACCGCCTCTACTTTGAGCCGCTGACCCCAGAGGACGTGATGGGGGTATACGAGACCGAGAAGCCCATCGGCGTGGTGGTCGCCTTCGGCGGACAGACCGCCATAAAGCTGACCAAGTTCCTGGACAGCCAGGGCATCCGCATCCTGGGTACGAGCGCGGATTCCATAGACGTGGCTGAGGACCGCGAGCGATTTGAGGAGCTGTGCGACCGCCTGGGCATAAACAAGCCCAAGGGAGAGACGGTGTTCACCACTGAGGAGGCGCTTGCCTCCGCCGAGCGGATCGGATACCCCATCCTGCTCCGCCCCTCCTACGTGCTCGGCGGCCAGAACATGATCATCGCCTTCAACGACGAGGACGTGAAGGAATACATGAAGATCATCCTCGCCCAGGGGATAGAGAACCCCGTCCTGATAGACAAATACATGATGGGAACGGAGCTTGAGGTGGACGCCATCTGTGACGGCGAGGACATCCTCATACCGGGTATAATGGAGCACATAGAGCGCACGGGAATCCACTCGGGTGACTCCATCGCGGTCTACCCCTCCTGGAACCTGAACGACATCATGAGGGAGAAGATAATCGACCAGAGCCGGGAGCTCGCCCTCGCGCTGGGCACCAGGGGGCTGGTGAACATCCAGTACCTAATCTACAACAACGACCTCTATATCATCGAGGTGAATCCCCGTTCCAGCCGTACCGTCCCCTACATTTCCAAGGTGACGGGCGTTCCCATGGTGGAGCTTGCGACGCGGGCGATGCTCGGTGAGAAGGTTCGGGATTTCGGCTTCGGTACCGGCCTGTACCGGAACCCGCCGTATTATGCGGTCAAGGTCCCCGTGTTCAGTTTTGAGAAGCTGATGGACGTGGATACCCACCTGGGGCCTGAGATGAAGTCCACCGGAGAGGTTCTGGGTCTTGCTTCCACCCGTGAGGAGGCTATCTTCAAGGGCCTGCTTGCCGCCGGCTACAAGATGATCCGGCCCACCGCCAAGGGCTTCATGCTGCACCGGCACGGGGATTCCGAGGGGAAGCCCTTTGAGGGCGCGGGCGATGTTCCCGGAGTCCTCCTGACCGTCCGCAAGACCGACCAGTACGAGATACCCGACCTTGCCAAGAAGTTCTACGACATGGGCTTCAGGCTGTATGCGACGGAGGGAACGGCAAAGACGATACGCGACTTCGGTATGGAGGTCACCGTCGTCAACAAGATTCACGAGAATCCCGATGACAACCTGCTGACCCTGCTGGACACGGGAAAGGTCTACTACGTCATCTCGACGTCTGCAAAGGGACGGAACCCCCAGGCGGATTCCGTACGCATGAGGCGGCACGCGGTGGAGCGGGACATCCCCTGCCTGACCGCGCTGGACACGGCGAATGCGATAGCGGACTGCCTGAAGTCCAAGTATTCGTCCCAGAACGTGGAGCTGGTGGACATAAACGAGCTGCGCGACACCAGGCAGAAGATCAAGTTCAGCAAGATGGATTCCACAGGGAACGACTTCATCGTCATCAACGCGATGGAGCAGGAGGTCGGCAATCCCGCGGGACTTGCCGTCCGCCTCTGCGACCGCCGCATGGGCGGCATAGGCGCGGACTCCCTCGTGCTCATCGAGGCGAGCAGGGTCGCCGACGCCAAGATGCGCTTCTTCAACCTGGACGGTTCCGAAGGCAAGATGGCGGGCAACGCCATACGCTGTGTGGGTAAGTTCCTGTACGACAACAACGTCAGGGGCATACAGGAGAAGCATGGCCGCCGCACCGACAACACGGAGACAATCACGATAGAGACGGAGAGCGGAGTGAAGAAGCTCGTGCTGTACAAGCAGAACGGCAAGGTCACGTCCGTTTCCGTCGATATGGGCAGGCCCAGCTTCGAAAGCGCGTCCCTGCCTACCACCCTGCGGACGGTGCCTGTTCCTCCGGGAGAGATACACCGGGGCAAGGAGTCCCTGCTGCCGAAGGAGGCGGTGCTGAATGCCGACCTCGTCGTGGGAGGCGAGCCGTACAAGGTGACCTGCGTCGGTGTCGGAAACCCCCACTGCGTCGTGTTCAGCAAGTTCGTGGACAAGGAGCCGGTGGGCAGCATTGGCCCGCTCTTTGAGAACCACGAGGCCTTCCCTGAGCGCGTGAACGCGGAGTTTGTCCGGGTCGCCGGTCCCAACGAGCTCAAGATGCGGACCTGGGAGCGCGGGAACGGGGAGACCCTGGCCTGCGGAACGGGAGCCTGCGCTGCGGCGGTGGCGGCGGTCCTGAACGGCTATTCGCCCTTGGACACCGACATAACGGTGCAGGTGCGGGGAGGAAACCTTTCCGTCCGCTATACGGGCGAGACGGTCTACCTTACGGGAAACACGACGCTGTGCTTTGAGGGCGAGGTGGAGATTTAGGAGAGACAGTTTCAAAAGTCCAAGCGGACTAAAGTCCAGCGGACTTTTGAAACTGGTCAAAATTAATCTGCGAGGTTAGTATGGCGAACAAACTGCTTGAGTTGCAGGATATAAACGTGAACGTGGCGGGCAAGGAGATCCTCCACGGTATTTCGCTTGGAATCGGGGCAGGGGAGACCCATGTCCTGATGGGGCCGAACGGGGCAGGAAAGTCCACGCTGGGCTACACCCTCATGGGGCATCCGGACTACGAGCTTTCCGGCGGCCGCATCCTCTTTGGGGGCGATGACATAACGGAGGAGAGCGCGGACAAGCGGGCCAAGCGGGGAATTTTCCTGAGCTTCCAGGACCCGCTGGAGGTGCCGGGGGTATCCCTTGAGTCCTTCATCCGCTCCAGCCTGAACCAGGTATCGGGCGAAAAGGTGAAGCTCCTCGCCTTCCAGAAGTCGCTGGAGCAGGCCATGGACGTGCTCGCGATGGACCATTCCTACGCGGGGCGGGACCTGAACGTCGGATTCTCCGGCGGCGAGAAGAAGAAGGCGGAGATACTCCAGCTCCTCATGCTCAAGCCCAAGCTCGCCATACTGGACGAGACGGACTCCGGCCTTGATGTGGATGCCGTCCGCACGGTCAGCAAGGGGGTGGAGGAGTTCCAGAAGAAGGTGGGCGGCTCGCTCCTGATAATCACGCATTCCACGAAGATCCTTGAGAGCCTGCACGTTGACTATACCCACGTCATGGTCAAGGGCCGCATCGTCCACACGGGCGACGGCTCGCTGGTGACGCAGATAAACGAGAAGGGCTTTGAGGACTTCATCCCGCAGGAGGTCAAGGATGCCGAGCGGCGTGAAAAGCTGGCCGCCGCCGCGAAGGCTGCCATGGACGCGGTGAAGGCCGCCTCCGCCAGCGAGGGCCTGTAGGCTTTTCCGCTTTTACGATGACTGCGTAGACCCTGCACGGAAATCCAACAGATTTCTGTGCAGGGTTATTTTTTTGCCCGCATTGCACGTTCCCTGCAAGCTTTTTACACGACAAGTCTGCCTGGAGGGGCGGAATGTCTAAAAGCTCCATTGGCATCCGTCCTGCTTGTACTTCTGCATAGCTATGTTGCAAGGAGTATGATCAAGATGAACAAACTGGAAATGATTGCTTGGCAGGTCAAAGTGGGGCGGCTTGACGTCAGGAGCGCGGCGTTCATGGTAGTCAGCCTGGTCGAGCGGCACAAGGCCTATTTCATGCTGCAGACCTGGAACAGCGATGACCTGTCGGATTTCTTGTTCGAGGAACTGGGGCATTTCGAGCGCATGCTGGAGCGCTATGATCCCCGCAAGGCGCATTTTTCCAGCTTCTTCTATAAGGGCCTGAGGGCGGCCGCCCGCTCCTACCTGCGGAGGAAGGCCCTGCGCCGGGCCGAGGACGAGGCCTTTGAGCGCATGAAGGAGATCCTGTTCGAGGAACAGGACTACCGCTATGTCCAGGACGGCGGGGTGATGAGCGTCGAGAACGCCTGTTCGGAGGAGGAGCTCCGACGTTGGGCGGAACGTTCCGCAAAGACCAGGCGGGGGTACATCATGAACACTGTCCTGCG
>CAMJAJ010000109.1 GCA_946403565.1 uncultured Treponema sp.
GCCGGTTCCCGCGTCTGCTTCATGGCGGAATATTTCCTTCCCGATGTGGATAAGGTCTTTGAGTCCGCAAAACGTTTGGAGAACGGTTTCCCGTTTGAGCTCAGGCTGCTCTCCAATTCTGATTTTGACGGCCTGTACGTTGAGCAGTGGGGCAACGCCTTGTGCGAGAAGCGGCGTGAACTTGATGTGCTGGGTGTCGGTGCGTATGACGGCGGCAGGCTCGTCGCCCTTGCGGGCAGTTCCGCCGACGCGGAGGACTTCTGGCAGATTGGCGTAGATGTACTTCCTGAATACCGCCGCAAGGGAATCGCCTCCGTCATAACGAACCGCCTTGCCCGTGAAATCTTTGGGCACGGCAAGATTCCCTTTTACTGCGCCGCCTGGTCCAACATAAAGTCCGTGCGTAACGCCCTGCGTTCCGGCTTCAAGCCGGGCTGGATGCAGCTGTCCGCAAAATCGAACGAGTATATAGAAGGAATGCTGAAATAATAGGGCGGCCCTGGATAGCGGGCTGCCCGAAACGCCTGTTTAGTCCGCGAACTGCTTCTTCGCGTTCTCGGCCGTCAGGCGGCGTTTCTCCAAGGTCTTTTCAAAGAGTTCGTCCATCGCGGCGGGCAGGCGGGCCTCCACGACCTTGACGCCCTCCTCCGTTATGCCGCCCTTGGTGGCCACGCGGGAAATCACCTGCTCAAAGGTCCAGGCGTTCTGCTGCATCAGCTTTCCGGTTGCCGTCAGGGTGCTCAGCAGCATGTCCACGATCTGCTGCCTGTCCAGCGAGGTGTGCTTCTGCGCGCTCGTCGCGATCTCGTTGAAGATGGCGGCGATAAAGCCCGGCATGCAGCTGACCAGCTCCGACCCCATGCCCAGCTCCGTCTCGGGCAGCTCGATGACGTTTCCAAAGGTCTTGAGCAGGGACTTCACGAAACTGAAGTCCGCCACCTTCCCGTTGTGCGTCACCAGGGTCTGGGATTCGTTCACGCTCGCCGTTATGCTCGGTATGATTTTGGTGATTCTGTTTTCCGGGAAGAGCTTCTCTATCTGGGAGAACTGGACGCTCCCGTTCAGGGAAATCAGGTACTTCTCCTTCGTGACGAGGTCCTTCACCTCCTCAAACAGGCTCTTCAGGTCGGAGGGCCTCACGCAGAAAAACACGATGTCGGCCTGGCCGACCGCCTCCCGGTTCGTCCGGCACAGGTGCACGGCCTTGTAGCGCTCCCCGAGCGGCTCGATCTTGCCGAAGGTCCTGTTCGCAACATACAGCATGTCCTCGGGAACAAGACCTGAGGCGATGAACTTTTCAAAGAGCATGCTGCCCATGCTCCCGTAACCGATTATTGCTATCTTCGTCTGCATATCCTAAATCCTTTTCAGTTGTCCTTGCGGTGAAAACGGCGTATCCCAGAATCGCGTGGGGCGCAATTTTTAAGAAGTGCCGTCCACGTTCTTTCAGTCCGCGACGTTCTTTCCGCCCCCGACGTTCTGCGCGAGCCAGTTTGCGACGCCGTCCTCGTCGTTGGAGCCGATTGTCCCCGTCGCGACGGCCTTGAGCTCCGGGACCGCGTTCGCGACCGCGTAGGCCTCGTCCGCAATCTGGAACATGTCGATGTCGTTGGCCCCGTCCCCGAACACCACGAGCCGCTCGCAGCCGAGCAGGGCCTTGAGCTGCCGTATGGCGGAGGACTTGGAGGCGGCCTTGGGCATGAGTTCGAGCCACTGCTCGCCGGAGTAGATGTCGCGCTGGTACACGCAGTGGAAGCGGTCCCTGTATGCGTCAAAGAAGGGGCGGAGCTTTTCCGGCTCGCCGATGCAGGTCACGTAGAAGAGTTCTCCGGCAAGCAGGTCCTCGTCGCGTGTGACGGGCCGGTCCCTGTCGTCGCCTTTCCGCGAGTTCACGAAGTCCCTCGTCGCTGCGTTGATCGCGCCGTCGTTGTAGGAGAATTTTTCCCTGCCGTCTATAAAGGCGTATACGATCGGGGCTATGCCGCCGTCCAGCAGGTCGCGGACCAAGGCCGCGCCCGCATCGGGGGCAAAGAAGTTCTTGAGGAGCAGGCTGTCGCTCGCGTTGTCCCTGACGAACGCACCGTTGTACACGATGAGCGGGAACGCGGCGGTCATGCCTGCCGTGACTTTGTGGGCGGTGCTGTAGGAACGCGCCGTCGCGTAGGAGAAGTACATCCCCTGCGACACCAGGGCGTTGACGACCCGGTTCGTATAGTCGGAAGTCCTCTGGTCGCTGCGGAGGAGCGTCCCGTCGAGGTCCGACACGTAGAGCGTCTTCTCGGCCCTGTCCTGCACCGCCCGCCGTCCTATTTGTTCAGGTATTCGACGACCAGCTGGCCCATCTTCTTGGTGCCGACGAGCTTGCCCGCGGCCTTGATGGCCTCGATGTTCTTGCCCGCGATGTCGCCGGTGCGCCAGCCGTCGGACAGGACCTTGTCCACCGCGGCCTCGATCGCCTTGGCCTCCGCCTCGGCCTTGAAGCTGAAGCGGAGCAGCATCGCCGCGGAGAGGATTGTCGCCAGGGGGTTGGCCAGGTCCTTGCCCGCGATGTCCGGGGCCGACCCGTGGATGGGCTCATAGAGTCCCGGGCCCGTGCCGTCGCCGAGCGAGGCGGAGGCGAGCATGCCGATGGAGCCGGTCACCTGGGCGGCCTCGTCGGTCAGGATGTCGCCGAACATGTTGCTCGTCGCGATGACGTCGAACTGCCGGGGGTTCTTGACCAGCTGCATGGCCGCATTGTCGATGTAGAGGAAGTCCAGCGTCACGTCCGCGTAGTCCTTGTGGACGGTCTCGGCGACCTTGCGCCAGAGGCGGCTGGAGTTCAGGATGTTCGCCTTGTCGACGACGGTGAGGTGCTTCTGGCGCTTCTGGGCGAACTCGAATCCCATCTTGACGATGCGCTCGATCTCCTCCCAGCTGTAGCGCTCGGTGTCCCATGCGGACTTGCCGTCGGCGGCTGTTCCCCGCTCGCCGAAGTAGATGCCGCCCGTCAGCTCGCGGACGACGAGGATATCCAGCCCGTCACCGGCGATCTCGTCCTTGAGGGGGCATGCGTCCTTGAGCTGCTTCCACATGACGGCGGGGCGCAGGTTTGCGTAGACCTTCATGCCGCCGCGCAGGCCGAGCAGGGCCTTCTCCGGGCGGATCTCCGGGGCCACGTCGTCCCACTTGGGGCCGCCGACCGCGCCGAGCAGGGCCGCATCGCTCTTGAGGCAGATGTCCAGCTGCTCCTGGGGAAGGGGCTTGCCCCACTTGTCGATTGCGGCACCGCCCGCAATCACGGTTGTATAGTTGAACTTGTGTCCGAATTTCGTCGCCACGGCGTTGAGCACGTTGACGGCCTCTGCCACCACGTCCGGCCCGATTCCGTCACCGGGGATAAGCGCAATGTTCTTTTCCATATCTAAATCATCTCCCAGCCGGTGTGAGCGCCAAAGCTGGCTCTACACCCCTGCTTCAGTTTCTATAGCGTGGATTATATCAC
The DNA here is from genome assembly GCA_946403565.1 of uncultured Treponema sp. Next base: position 3,485 of record CAMJAJ010000109.1, read on the forward strand.
GCGGGGGGATTCTATGGAAGGGGTTACCGGCACGGCCTCGGGAGCAGCTGGTTCGGCCAGGGAACTTCCGGCCGGGGTGCTTCCGGCAGGCCCCGGTATCGGCACGGCAATTTCCGCCGGTATGGCCTTCGGCTGGGATTTCCGCTCCAGCAGCGCCCGGTACAGGCCGGTCTCGCCCCGCAGGAAATCCAGCAGGGGCTTGGATTCCGAAGCCGGCAGGGTGTTGTCGAACTCGACGTGGGCATATATGGGCTGCAGGATTATCCGGATGAAGTCCTCCGCCCGCCTGATTATCTCCTCGCTGTCGTCGCTGTCCTTGCCCCGCAGGAAGGAGTCCTCGAACTGCGCCTTGTATTCGTTCTGCCGTTTGCGCAGCTCGCTGGTGTAGTATTCGTCGTCCTCCACGCTCGTATGCTTGACGTTCCCGTTCTTGTCCAGCTTGACATGGCGGATCTCGCTGAAGAAGTCCTTGTAGTCAAAGCGGGGCATGGTCAGGTATTCGCCGTTCAGCCCGGAGACCACGACCGTGCTGTTGTTCACCTTCGCAATCTGTATCTTCTGAAGGTCTACCCCCCGCTGGTAACTGATGACGCAGTCGATTATGGCAAGCACCTCGTCATAGCTCTTTCCCTGCCTGCCCAGCATCCGGTTCAGCGTGGAATCCCCGTCGTCCTCGTTGAAGCTCTCCCGCCGCTTTATCGTCGCCTCCTGCCGGTAGTCGCGGAAACAGACCTTGAACACGTCGCGGTAGGTCTCCATGTTGAATGTCAGGTTCTCCAGCAGGGTTATCCGCCGCTGGAAGTCTATCTCCCGTTCCTCAAGGGACTCCTTGTCCTTCCGCAGCTGCGCGAGCTCCTCCTCCTGCCTGATCTGCTCCCGTATCTCCCGTTCGTCGTAGCGGACCAGCTTCTTGAGCAGGGGCAGGGCGACCAGGGCCAGCGTGAACGAGAGGCAGCCGACGGACGCGGCTGCGATAAGGACGGCCAGCCGGGGGGTGGCCCGGGCTATGGCGAGCGAGAGGTAGAGCGACATGATGATGCAGGTCGAAAGCATGACGCAGAAGCCGATGCGGACGGCAAGCGCTATGGTCTTGCGCACCGGGCTGGAGATGCGTCTTGTCAGCCGGGAGAAAAGGGGCTTGAGGGGGAACGTGCGTTTCACACGGACATTCTATAGTTTCTTTCCAATATAGGCAATCGCCTGTGAAACCGGGAGTGGCAGCCCGGGTATCCACGGGCTAGCCCGTGGATTTCCCCGGAACGTCGCCCCGCCGCGTACAGACAGCCTGTAGCCCGTCCGGCCCCCCCGGAATGCCCCTCCTGCCGGTGAGGGAAGCACTTTTTTTCATTTTTCTCTAAAGGTCAAATTTCAATATCCGAAAAAGAAGGTAGGGTGGATAGCAAGTGAGTTCTTTGCTTGCTTTTTTAACCGAATCTTTTTAAAGAGGAGATAAATCTATGGTTATCAATCACAACATGAGCGCTATGTTCGCTCAGAGGGCTGAGGGCATAACTGAGGTCAGGCAGCAGAAGAACATCGAGAAGCTTTCTTCTGGAGAGAAGATCAACCGCGCTGGTGACGATGCTTCCGGACTCGCAGTTTCCGAGAAGATGCGCGCCCAGATCCGCGGTCTGAACCAGGCCTCTAAGAATGCCGCCAACGGCATTTCCTTCATCCAGACGACTGAGGGCTACCTGCAGGAGACCGAGGACATCATCCAGCGCCTCCGCGAGCTTGCCGTTCAGTCAAGCAACGGAATCTACACCGATGAGGACCGCACCTACATCCAGGTCGAGGTTTCTTCTCTCATCGCTGAGGTTGACCGCATCGCTTCTTGCGCCCAGTTCAACGGCATGAACATGCTGACCGGACGCTTTGCCCGCGCCACCGGCGAGAACACGCCGACCGCTTCTATGTGGCTCCACATCGGTGCCAACATGGACCAGAGGACGCAGGTCTACATCGGAACGATGACCGCTGCCGCCCTCGGAATCCGCAATGTTGGAACTGAGGAGATCATGACCCTCGAGACCCCGGACAACGCCAACCGCGCCATCGGAACCCTCGATGAGGCCATCAAGAAGATCAACAAGCAGCGCGCCGACCTCGGTGCCTACCAGAACCGCCTTGAGAAGACGGTCG
>CAMJAJ010000110.1 GCA_946403565.1 uncultured Treponema sp.
CGCAGAACAGGGCATGGGCAAAATCCCAGGCATGGATGCACCAGGGCGAGGCAGGCGAAAGGGTCGCGGAATTCATGATCTCAAAAGAAAAGAAGGACCTCGGAACCGCCAGCGGAGCCTCAGGGCAAAACGCGCATGGCGCAAATTTTCAAGGTGACAAAAAGGATATTATAAAGGAAGGTAGGTGATGCAGGCTATTATTCTGGCGGCAGGAATGGGGACAAGGATTCCCCAGTATACTCAGGACATGCCCAAGTGCATGATACAGATCAACGGGAAGCCCATCCTGGAGCATACGGTCCAAGCCCTCCGTGAATGTGGAGTCAGCACGATTGCCATCGGACTTGGCTACAAGGCGCACGTGATACGGGATTTCATCGGGAAGACATTCGGCGGCGAGAGCGGCCTGACCTTTGAATACATAGAGAACCCGATATACGACGAGACGAACAACATATACTCCCTCTACCTGATGAAGGACATCTTTGCCCGCGACGACACCCTGCTGCTGGAAAGCGACCTCATCTACGACCGGGCCATCCTGAAGGAGCTGATCGCGCTGCCGGCCGAAAACGCAGCCGTGCTCTCGCGCTTTGAAGGCTGGATGGACGGGACCTGCTGCCAGCTCAGCAAGGACGGCTACATCATGGAGATGATTGGCAAGAAGGAGTTCCGCTACGAGAATGCGGCAGACTACTATAAGACCGTGAACATCTGGAAGTTCTCCAAGGAGTTCATAAACAGCATATACCTCCCCTTCCTTTCTTACTACATGTCCACCTACGGAAGGAACGAGTACTACGAGACCGTGCTCAAGATCGTAGCGGGGAACCTCCCGACGGCCCTTGGCGCGCTCGTCGTCTCAGGCGACCGCTGGTACGAGGTGGACGACATAGAGGACCTGTCCGTCGCCGAGAAGCGCTTTGCACCGTGCGATGACCGCTACGACATGGTCATGCGGGAGGGAGGAGGAAGCTGGCGATTCCCCAGCATGGCAGACTTCACGGTGGACGCAAACCCCTTCTTTCCGCCGGAGCGGCTCCTTTCAGAGCTGCGCTACGGGCTGGCAAGCTGCATCACGCGCCGCCCCTCCAGCTCCGAGGAACTTGACATACTCGCCGCAAAGCTCCTGGGGACGGACGCAAACTTCGTCTGCGTCCTCCAGGAAGGCGGCATACCCCAGGGACTCGAAGCCTTCAACGACGCAAGCTACGAGGACTTCGCCAGCCTGAACGGCCAGCTGCTGGAGAACACCCATTACATCGACCTGGGCAGGAGGTTCGGCGTACCCGGCCTGAGCTTGAAGCTGCTCTTCTCCGACGACCCGGGCGTGCTCCAGCCCTACAAGGGAAAGGGGCACGTCAGCTCCTTTGGAGAATACTTCCTGCAGGTCGTAGGCAAGTACAAGAAGGATTACGCCGCCTCCACCAAGGACTTTGAAGCGGAATGCGTGCGGATGAAGGACGCCCTCGCCGCCCTGCAGGAAGTCCACGTGGAACGGCCGTCATTCAACCGTTTCACCCTGCGCTTTGCCGCATACCCCACGAGGGAAGACGTGAAGGCCCTCGCCGCCCGCCTGCTGGACCGCGACAAGCTCCTGGTCAACTGCGGGGAACGGGATGGAAAGGGAGAGATTGTCGTATTCGTCCGTGACCGCACTTCCAACGACCGTCTGATCGCGGCCCTGTCCAAGCTGGGGCAGCCGGGAGCTGACGAATGAAGGTCATCGCGATAAACGGCGAGGCCTGGTGCCACACGCTGACGGGAATAGAGCGTCTCGCCGTGGAGGTGGTGCAGAACCTGGACCGGTTCGTCGCCCCCGGCACGATGGAACTTGTCGTTCCCGCGAACGCGAAGGACCTGCCCACCCTCGTGAACATCAAGACCGTCCGCCTGAAGAGCGAGGCGCATTTCTTTCCGCGCTGGACGCAGCTGGACTTCCAGTGCTATGTCCTGACCCACCGGCGGATGAGCCTGGACTTCTCCAACACCTGCCCCTTCTTTGCGCCGGGAATCGAGTTCATCCATGACATATACTGCGCCCTCCACCCGGAGGACTTCACCTCCCGGCGGGACAAACTCATCTGCCTGTACAGCAGGATAATGTACCGGGCAATCGCGCGGCGGGCAAAGCTGGTGCTGACGGTCTCGGAATACACGAAGAAGACCATCATGGAAACATACCATACCCCCGCAGACAGGATACATGTGGTCTACTCGGGGGTCACGGGATACAAGGACATAAAGGCTGATTTTTCAGTATTCGACCGCCTGCCCCAGCTCCGGGACAGGCCCTTCTATTTCACGCTGGGAAGCCTTTCCCAGCGGAAGAACCTCAAGTGGATTGCCCGCCACGCGGAGCTGTACCCGGACGAGACCTTCGCCGTCTCGGGCAAACCCCTTCCCAGCGTCGTCGCTCCCGAGCTGGAAAAGATGTCGTCCCTGCCGAATGTGGTCATGACGGGCTATCTGGATGACAGGGAGGTAAAGGCCCTGCTTTCCCGCTGCAAGGCATTCGTGCTGCCCTCCTACTTCGAAGGCTTCGGGCTGCCGCCGCTGGAAGCCCTTTCGTGCGGGACGCAAATCATCGTGTCCAACAGGACCAGCCTGCCGGAGATTTACGGAACGGCGGCCCACTACATTGACCCAGACGAACCGGACGTACAGCTGGACCGGCTGCTGCAGGAGGAGGTCTCGGACCCTGCCCCCCTGCTGGAAAAATACGACCTGTCCAAGACCGCAGAACGGATATACGCCCTCATCACGGAACTGAACAGGCACTGACTCACCATTTGGAGCTGCTCGGCAGCTATCCAGCTAGTGGCGTCTGCACGGCAGGGCCGCCAGACTTTTCCAGCAGCCCGCCCCTATCGGGACTCCCACGAACCCCACGAAAGTGGGCTGCTACTGGGCCATGAGCCAGTCGCGGATTTCCTCGATGCTGTTGCCGATGCACCAGGTGTACTCGCGGCCACCGCCCTCTATCGTCGTGTACTTGACCTCGCCGTTCTTGGCGGCAAGCTTCTTGGCGGCAGAGGCGAACTCCTTCTCGCTCCAGTCAACGTTCCAGGTCGCACGGTCGATGTCCATGCCGTACTTTTTCCAGCTGTCCACGGCCTTGTCCATCGCCTCGCATGACTGGCGGTCATTGGAAGAGACCATGACCCACAGCTTCTCGCGCTTGAGGCCCTCCGTCTCCTTCAGCTTGTACATGGGGGAAATCGCAATCTGGGCGGCATAGAAATCGTAGTACTTCTCCCCGATCATGAAGTTCGCGACCGCGCCCTCGCCCTGGCCGACAGCGTAAATCCGGTTCCGGTTCACCCTGGTGTTGGAAAGCTCCTTCCGGATGGCCCGGTACACGACGTCCAGACCCACCGTCCAGCTGCCGTCCTCCTTAACCAGGGGGCCGTATTCGTCCTCAACGTACTTGGGATACTGTATGGCTATCACGATGGGCTTGTTCTTTTCCTGCTCCGCGTCGGACGCCCACACCGTGCCGCCCTCGCCCTGCAGGAGGCAGGACTTGCTGATGTTGGTGTTCGCCCTGGAGTCCGGCATGAAGATGACGACCGGATAGTCCCATCCGCTCGTGTAGTAGAGCGGCATATAGATGCTGTAGCGAATCTCCATGCCCGTATCGTCGTCCCGGTAGACCTTCTCCATGAATCCCCTCACGATTTTCGGCTCGGCAATCTTCTTGGTCGTCACGGACGCGGGGCCGGTGTAGACCGTGCCGCCACCCACCACGCTTACGTCGCCCTTCTGCGTGATGGTCGCATACTTGCCGAACTGCACGTCGGCGTTGAACTCCTGCTCCCCGCCTTTCGCAGGATACCAGCGGTTGTCGCAGTCAAAGCTGATCTTGACGTTCTTGCCGTCCACGGACACCGACTTTATGTCATGTCCGGCCACATAGTAGTCGTCCACCGTGACCGAACTTGGATCCAGCTTCTTCCGATACAGCAGGGTCACCGTCGTGAGCTTGAAGCCGTCGCTGTACATCTGGGCCTCGCCTTCCGCAACCACGATGCCCTCTTTCGCAGAAACCTTCTTGGTTCCCGCTGCAAAAGCAAAATCCGCCAGTGCGGACAGGCACATGGCCGCCGCAAGCAGCTTTCCAAATCTTTTCATAAGACCTCCATTATCAATACCCATATTGGAATACAAAGGAAATTGCGCAAGCAAAACTAGGTTAAAGCAAAGCAATCACGCCAGCGCGACGTCGAGCACCATCATCAGTGCGAATCCGACTGCGAAGCCCAGCGTGCAGATGTCCGTCTTTTCGTCCCGGCTTGCCTCGGGAAGCAGCTCCTCCACGACCACGTAGACCATGGCCCCCGCCGCAAATGCCAGCAGGTAGGGCAGCAGCCCCGAGATGACACCCGTCAGCAGTATCGTCAGCACGGCCGCAGCCGGCTCCACGATTCCGGAGAGCGCCCCATAGATGAAGGACTTGAGCTTGCCGTTGCCTTCGGTCCTGAGGGGCATGGACACGATGGCCCCCTCGGGGAAATTCTGTATCGCGATTCCGAGGGAAAGGGCAAGCGCGGCCTCATAGCTTATGTTCGCAGTGCCGCTCAGCATGGCGGCAGCGACCACGCCGACCGCCATTCCTTCGGGGATGTTGTGCAGGGTCACGGCGAAAATCAGCATGGCCGTCCGGGAGATCCTGCTGCTCGGCCCTTCCGGTGATTTTGCCAGCGCGTGAAGGTGCGGGGTTATCTTGTCCAACAGAAAAAGGAAGGCGATTCCGAGGGAAAAGCCGACAAGGGCGGGAAGGAAGGCAAGCCGCCCCATCGCCTGGGACTGCTCCATGCTGGGAATCAGCAGCGACCACACCGAGGCCGCGACCATCACGCCCGCAGCGAAACCTGCCAGGGCGCGTTCAAGGCCGTCGTTCATCTCCCGGTTCATCAGGAGGACGCACGAAGCCCCCAGGGCCGTTCCAAGGAACGGCAGTAGCAACATAAAAAACACACCTGCCATGCCCTCATTATAGTGGAAACGGGGGCGTTTGGCAACGCAAGGAGGGCAGGAAGCAATGGGCGGGACCAGAGGTGGCATCACTCCAAGGGGGCGGCCCTTATGACCTCTATTTTCCGCGGCCTATGTTCTCCACCGCCTGGATGACGTTCCGCGTGTTGCTGCTGAGGTTCGCGGCGGCCTCCTCGACGGCACGGGTTCCATCCTTCATCTGGGCCAGGCTCTTGAGCAGCTGCTTGTTTCCTTCGCCCTGCTCCTGCATGGAACTCTTCACTTCCAGCTCGTGCTCCTTGACGTTCTCCATGAGGCTGACGACGTTCTCGAACTCCTTGCTCACCTCGTTGGACTTGCTGTAGGCCCCGTCCACCATGCTCTTGACCTTCTTGAGGACCTCGCTTATCTTCTTGGCCTCACTGCCGGAATCCTCGGCAAGGTTTCGAATCTCGTCCGCGACGACCGAGAAGCCTGCGCCGAATTCTCCGGCGTGGGCGGCCTCGATTGCGGCGTTCATGGCAAGCAGGTTGGTCTGGCTCGCAATCTTCTGGATGGCACCGCTCATCTCCATGAGCGCACTGGATTCCTTCTCAATCGCACCGACAAGCTTGTCCACCTCGGACA
>CAMJAJ010000111.1 GCA_946403565.1 uncultured Treponema sp.
GTCGCGCAGGGTGGAATCCAAAAGCTCTATGTTCTTCGCGGAATTGTCTGCCATAAAGACATTCTACAGAAGATTGGGGAAAATGACAACACGGGCGGGCACCGGGGCAAGGCAGGCCCCTGCCCCGCTTAAAAAGTCAGGAAGCCCGGGTCTCCGGCAGGCCGTCCTTCCGGCAGCATGAGGCTCAGCCTTCCGCCGTCAAAGCGGCAGCGGCAGGCAAGGGACTCCTGCCCAAAGCTTGCGGTCACGGCATACTCCCCGTCAGGAGGACAGACCTGGGGGCCTGCCAGGCGGGCGGAATCCTTTGCAAAGTCCAGGCGGCGGCAGTCATACGCAAAGGGCCGGCCCAGCAGGTCTGCCGCACAGGCAAAGTCGGCGGCCATGACGGCGGAGCGGACCCGGGAAGAGCTGGCCCGCTCCCCGGCGACAAGGACATCGTCTATCACGTCGAATGAAAAGTTCCGCGCCGCGGCCAGGTCCGCGATTGCCTCCCTTCCAAACTGCCCCTTCCAGCCGCAGCGGAAATCCCGCCCCTCGGCAAGATAGCGCAGGCCGCAGGAGCTGACGAGCAGGTCCAGGAAGTCGGCCCCTTCCGTCCTCGCGAAGGCCGGTGAAAAATCGACGACGACGGCGAAACGTACGCCCTTTTCCTCCAGCAGGTCCAGCCGCTGGTCCAGGCTCATGGCCGCCTCCAGGAGCGAACCGTCCTCTCCCCTGAAGGACCTGCGGAACAGCACGATTCCCGGGACAAGCTTCTTCTGCGCAAGGACCGCGTCCACCAGGGCCATGTGCCCCCGGTGCAGGGCATCGAAACTGCCGACGGACAGGGCGGTCCCCTGTTCCTTCCAGGCAGGAGGAAGGCCGCCCTCCTGCAGGTCGGCCCAGCTGAACACCTTCAGGGCACGGCCCCGTTTGGGCACGACGAAGGAGTAGCCCAGGCGGCCTCCGCAGATCTGCGTGATTCCGGCAAACTGCCCGCCCGTATAGAAGACTGCCCGCTCGTCAGGAGTCTCGCAGGCGGCGAAGTCCTCACCGACATCATCGGCCATGGCAAGCGGAGAGAACATCCGGGACGAGAGGGGGCGGCCGTTGAGGTAGGCCTTCTCCGCTTCGGGGACAAGCTCCTCCGCCCTCAGGCCGCAGCGGAAGGAGAGCCGGGGGCTGAACGCAAGGAAATGGTTCCGTATGTCGGCGAACACATCCTCGCCGTCCTTCACGGAGGCAAGGCCGTCCTGCCGCATCAACCGCTCCTTCTCGATGGCACCCTCGATGGAGAAAGGCTCCAGCATGGAAAAACAGGCGGCATCCTCCAGGGCGAACGGCCCCACACGGGTGCGGCGAAGGGCGGACAGGTGGGCCACACTTCCGAAGAGGGCGGCCATGTCGCGGGCAAGGGCGCGTATGTAGGTTCCCTTGGAGCACTCCACCTCGACCAGGGCATAGGAGTTCCGGTCATCAGGACCGGCCGCCCGGTACGCAAGGAGCCTGTTCCGGTAGATGAACACCTGCCTGGCCTGCAGGTTCACGCTCTCGCCGCTGCGGGCGGCATCGCTCGCCCGCCTGCCGTCCACATGGAGGGCCGAAAAGACCGGCGGCACCTGCAGCAGGGCACCGGTGAACTGGGCACAGGCCGTGGCCACCTCCTCCTGGGAAAGCGGCCGCCCCTCCCCCGTCAGGCGACCGAGGGGGTCGAGCGTGTCCGTGGCGCTGCCAAAGCAGATGACGGCGAGATAGCTTTTTCTGAATGAGGTCACATGAGAAACGAGGTGGGTAAGGCTCCCCGTCAGCACGACAAGAAGCCCCTCCGCAAAGGAGTCCAGCGTGCCGGTGTGGCCGACCTTGTCGGTCCCGAGCGACTTCTTTACGCTCCAGAGGGAGGAAAAACTGGTCAGCCCGGACCGCTTGGCATAGAGGATTATGCCGGAGGGGTTGTCAGGATTCTTTCTCTTCTTCGGCATCGGCATCCCTGGCACTTGCCCCAGAAGCCCCGTCAGCCTCCGTTCCGCCGGCCCGCGCCGCCTCTATGGCCTGTGATTCCTTCTCCAGTTCGTTAAGGCGCTGGACCATGTCATAGCCTTCCTTCATGGAGAAGTCCGCGACAAAGGTGAACTTCGGGAACTTGTAGATGCGGAGCTTGCCCGCTATGGACGACTGGATGAAGCCGGCGGCGCTCTGCAGGCCCTCCACCCCACGCTTCACAGAGGCCTCGTCCATAAAGGAGGAGACATAGACCTTTGCGTAGGAGAGGTCCTTGGAGACTTCCACCCGGTTTATGGACAGGAACTCGCTGACCCGCGGGTCTTTGACCTCCCGCTTCATGATCATGGAGGAAATCTCCTTCCTGAGCTGCTCGCCCAGCTTAAGCAACCTGTACTGACCCATCACTGACCGCCGTTCTTTGCAGCCTCAGCCTTGGCAGCCTTTCCGGCCTCCTTGGCGGCCTTCTCCGCAAGCTGCTGCTCCTGCTTTTCGGCAAGGGCCTTGGCGGCTGCGGCGGCCTCACGCTGGGCCTGCTGCCGCTCCATCTCGGCGCGCTCGTCAACCAGCGTGTCGCCCAGCTTCCTGGCAATCTCGACAAACTCGAACGCCTCGATTTGGTCGCCCACCTGGATGTCCTGCCAGTTCTCGATTCCGAGACCGCACTCAAAGCCCTCGCGGACTTCCTTCGCATCTTCCTTGAAGCGCTTGAGGGAGGCGACCTTTCCAGTGAACTTGACGACACCGTCGCGTATGACGTTGACGCTGCTGCTCCGCTTGATGACTCCGCTCGTAACGTAACATCCGGCGATGAGTCCGATCTTCGGAACCTTGAAGGTGTTGCGGACATCGAGCGTTCCGGTAACCTCTTCCTTGGTGTCGGGCTTGAGCATGCCTTCCATAGCCTGCTTGATCTCTTCCACACAGGCATAGATGATGTTGTACTTGCGGATCTCGACCTTCTCCTGGTCGGCAAGTGCCTTGGCCTTGGGAGTCGGGCGGACGTTGAATCCGATGATGATTGCATTGTCGTCTGCGGCGGCAAGGTTCACGTCGCTCTCATTGATGGCGCCCGCGCTGGAATGGATGACGACCAGGCGGATATCCTTCGTCGAAAGCTTTTCAAGCGAAGTCTTGAGCGCCTCCGCGCTTCCCTGCAGGTCGGCCTTGATGATGACCTTGAACTCCTTGGTCTCCTGCTGCTCAATCGTGGAGTAGAGGTTGTCGAGCGTGACCTTCTTGACGGCCTTGGCATCCTCAAAGCGCTTGAGCTCCTGCCGCTTGGCGGCGAAGGCACGGGCCTCCTTCTCGGACTCCGTGACCTGGAAGGGATCGCCCGCGTTGGGCATGGACTCTATGCCCAGCACCTCGACCGGCATGGAGGGGCCCGCCTCCTTTATCTTCTTGCCCCTGTCGTTGAACATGGCGCGGACACGGCCTGAGTAAACGCCGGCAACGAAGGGGTCTCCCGCCTTCAAGGTTCCGCGCTGCACGATCACGGAGGCGACGACGCCGCGTCCCTGGTCTATGCGGGACTCGATGACCTTACCTTCGGCACGGCAGTCGTACTGGGCCTTGAGCTCCAGCATCTCCGCCTGCAGGAGGATGGCGTCGAGCAGGTCGTCGATTCCCTCCTTCTTGAGGGCGGAAATCTTGACGTACTGGGTCTCGCCACCCCATTCCTCCGGGGTGAGTCCCTGCTCTGAAAGCTGGGTCATAACCCGGTCGGGGTTTGCATCGGGCTTGTCTATCTTGTTCACCGCGACGATGATGGGGACCTTCGCGTCCTTGGCATGATTGATGGCCTCCATGGTCTGGGGCATCACGCCGTCATCAGCGGCGACGACGAGGACGACGATGTCCGTAATCTGGGCACCGCGTGCGCGCATCATGGAGAAGGCCTCGTGTCCCGGGGTATCCAGGAAGGTGATCTCGCCCTTCTCGGTCGCGACCTTGTAGGCTCCGATCTTCTGGGTGATTCCACCGGCCTCGCCTTCCGCGACATGCGCATTGCGGATTGCATCGAGGGTCTTGGTCTTTCCGTGGTCTACGTGTCCCATGACCGTGACGATCGGAGGACGCGGCTTGACTCCGGCCTCGTCACCCTTCTCGCTCTCTATGACGGTCTCGTCGTAGAGGCTGACCAGGTGGACCTTGCAGTTGTATTCCTCCGCCAGGATGGTCGCGGTATCGGAGTCGATGGACTGGTTTATCGTGACCATCATGCCCATGGACATGAGCTTGCCGATGATTTCCCCGGCCTTGAGGTTCATCTTCTTGGCGAGGTCGGACACGGAGATCGTGTCCATGATGTCTATCTGCTCAGGAACGGCGCTTGAAGGCGTGTTCTGGCGCTTCTTGTTCTGATACAGCTCCTCCTCGTTGAAGGACTCCTCCTTCTCCTTGTCGTGCGTGTATACAGGCTTCTTTCCCTTGAAGGGCTTCTTGGCCGGAGTCTTGTTCGTCTGCATGGAGGCGGGAGAATTGAAGGATTCGCCCCTGTTTGCCCCCTGCCCAAAGCCGGGCCTGTTTCCGCCGAACTGACCGTTGCCGTTAAAGTTGCCGCGGTTCTGGCCGTTGCCGTTGAAATTGCCGCGGTTCTGGCCACCGAAGCCACCACGGTTCTGGCCGCCGGCATAACCGCCACGTCCTCCGTTCTGACCTCCGTTCTGGCCGCCATAGCCGCCGCGGTTCTGGCCACCGGCGTAGCCGCCCTGCCGGTTCTGATAGCCCTCGCGGGCCTGCGCACCGGTGAAGCCGCCCTGACCGCCGGTTCCGTTGCCGTTCCTGCCACGGTAGTTGCCGTAGCCGCCCCTGCCCCGTCCATAGCCGCTCAAATTTCCGGCACGGACGTTGGGCCGCTGCTGGTTCAGCACGAACGGAACCGGGCTGGACTGGGAACGGGGCTTGCCCTGTCCCGCATCCGAGGCAGGCTGGGCACCGCCGCCCTGTCCCGCCTCCGGCGCAGGAGCCTCCGGCTTCTTCACCTGGGAAGCGGCATCATCATTCTTTTCGACCTTCGCGGCATTCTCAGCGGCAGGCTGGCTCTGCTTCTCCGGAAGATCCGCCGGCCTTTCGGCAGCAGGAGCAGCCGTCTGCAGCTTTGCCTCTGCGGATGAATCAGACGGCTTCTTAACGACGATGCGGACCCGCTCCTTGCCGTCCTTGCCAGAGTCCTGCCTGCCCTTCACAGCCTGCCCCGACGGAGCGGCGGCGGGCGCAGGTCCCTTGCGTTTGACGACAACGACCTTTTTCTTGGGCTGCTGGTTCTGAGCTTGAGGCGCCCCGCCCTTATTCTCTTTCTTGTGCAATATCACATTGGGCTTCTTTTCAGTTTCATCCGCCATATCTAACCTATTTCCTTATTCCTCTTCAAATGAAAACTCAACACCGCATTTCGGACACTTCGTCATGCTGAGGCTTATCTTCGCACCGCACTCCGGGCAGAAGTACTCATCCTCTTCCTCTTCGGCGGATTCAGCCGGGACATCCGCATCCTGGTCCTCCACCGCGGCATCCTCAGGCTCTTCGTCCGCAAAGACAACGTTCTCGCTTATAATCTTGCTGACAAGGGCGATATCCTCGTCAGTCAATCCCTCCACGTTCTTTA
>CAMJAJ010000112.1 GCA_946403565.1 uncultured Treponema sp.
GGGAAGCAGGACGAAAGGCCAGATTTTTTTCCTTTCCATAATCCCTTCATAATAGGCAAAACGCCTGCATTTGTCAATTGAAGCCCCGGATGCCGTGGCTGGGCGTTACGGCAGGCGGCCTATCAGGCGCTGGATGGGGGCCTCGATGGCCAGGTGCCAGAGGGCCGCCGCTCCAAGGACGGCCGCCCCGGTTGCCAGCAGGGTCAGCAGGACGAGGGGGGCGTAGTCCATCCGCTCCATGCCGCCGTATATCATGCGGCAGCTGACCAGGCCGAGCAGGGGGTAGTGCAGGACGTATATCCCGAATGAGACCGCTCCGAGCTGCTGGAGGGGCCTGCTGGCCAGGAGGGCCTTGAGGGGCGCGGAGGAGAGCACGAGGCAGAAGCTGGCGAATGCGCCCGCAAGTCCCGCCCAGGTGCGTTCCCGCCCTCCGTCCAGGTAGTCGAATTCCTGTATGAAGTAGAGGTAGATGTCCAGCAGCAGGACCAGGAGGCAGGCGGCCAGCACCAGGCCCTTGAGCAGGCCCTCCCGTCGGGGCGTCTTGACCTGTCGCTCTGCTTTGTCCGGTTGGGTCAGGCCGTCCGGCTGGTACCGGCGATACAGTTCGTAGCAGCCGGCGCCGAGGATGACGGCGAGGATCGTCGTGTCGATGCTTGCGCAGAGGGCGAGCGCCACGAGGGACAGCGGCCTGGCCGCCTTGGCCAGCTTCCCGGACAGGCGGCCTTCCAGGAGGGAGAGGACGTAGCTCCGGAGGTATACGGCGATTCCCCCGATGAAGAGCTGCCCTATCATCCAGAGCGGGTTGTCATAGGTCCAGAAGGCCCAGAAAGGCTTGGTAAGGAGGGAAAGGTAGTCCGTCCGGTAGGTGAACTGCCCGAGGATCCGCTTGTTCTCCAGCCTTCCGGCCAGCGCGTCCCCGCAGGCAAAGAGGCCCAGGTCGTTCAGCAGCATGACCAGGGCTATGACGGTCATGATCGGAAGCTCGAACCTCAGGAAGCGCTTTATGCAGCTGCTGGCGAGGCCTTTCAGGCTGTGCACCCGCTTCCGTGCCGCTAGGAAGCCGCTTATGATGCAGAATGTCGATACGGCGAATGGGCCGGATAGGGCGAGCCCGCCCAGCCGGTAGGCGGGGGAGTGCAGGGGGACTATGTCCTTCACGCAGAACGCGATGAAGTAATGGCCCAGGAACACCATGACGCAGGCAAGGCCCCGTATGCCGTCAAGGAAGGGGTAATATTCCTTCGTGCGTGTCTGCCTGCCGGCGGCCCTGCCGCCTTCCTGTCTGTCCGTGGCGGAAGCCATTGCTAGTTTGCCCAGTCCAGGTCCTGCTTCTGGGCCTCAGCCGTATAGTAGGCGAGCTGCTCTTCGGTGAGCGCCGCCATGTCGGTGCCCCCGTCGTAGTATGCCTTGTACCATTTCGCCAGGAGCGAGATGCACTGGGAGTATTCCAGGGTGGAATGCCAGTGGAGCATGCTCTGCGCCTTGTCGCAGTTCACGCGCAGCAGGCCGGCCTCCTTGAAGGGGATGTTGCCGGTTATCTTGGAGGCCTTGCTCTTGTCCAGTCCCCATTCCTCGGCGAGGTCCTGGGTAAGCTCGAATACGGTCGTCGGCTTCTCTCCGTTGGGGCCGAAGTTGAACGGCTCCCCGTCGGGGCACCTGCCGTCGGCAAGCTGCTGGCCGAGCGCGAGGTAGCCGCTGAGCGGCTCCAGCACATGCTGCCAGGGCCGGGTGGACTTCGGGCAGCGGATCTCGACGGTCTTGCCCTTGACGAACGCGTTCACGCAGTCAACGACGATGCGGTCCTTTGCCCAGTCGCCGCCGCCTATGACGTTTCCCGCGCGCCCTATGCCAAGCCGTATGTTGTCCATGTCCTTGATGAATGAGTTCCAGTAGCAGCGGATGACCAGCTCCGCCGCTCCCTTGGAGCCGGAATAGACGTCCTTGCCGCCGAGCGCGTCGTTCTCGCGGTAGCCCCAGAGCCATTCCACGTTCTGGTAGACCTTGTCGCTCGTAATCAGGATGCAGGTGCAGGGCCAGTCCGCCTGCCGGAGGGCCTCCATGACGGCCGCCGTCCCCATCACGTTGGCCCCGACCGTCTCGAACGGGGTCAGGTAGGAGGTGGAGACTATCGCCTGTGCCGCAAGATGGAATATGAAGTCCGGCCTGACCTCCTTTATATAGCCGCAGAGTTTGTCCTTGTCCTGGATGTCGCCGAAGACGTTGTGGATCCGCTTGTCCAGACCGCAGACGTAGAACATGGCGGGGTCGGTGGGAACGTCAAGCGAATAGCCGTATACGTCCGCGCCGAGCGAAAGGAGCCATGCGGTAAGCCACGCTCCCTTGAAACCGGTGTTTCCTGTCACCAGGACTTTCTTTCCATTATATATGCCGTTGAATGCCATACTATGCTCGCTCCTTGGTCTGATGAGGCGGCCTCGAAAGGGGATTCCCGTGCGGAGGCCCTGTGATGCCAGCTGCATGGGTACCCGACTTTTGCAACTGTTTTATCAGTCTAGCATAAAGGCCGGAAGTGTGCAAGCTTGCCGGAAGGGTTCCCTTTTTTTCGTTTTAGGCATATACTGTCGCTCCTATGAAACGCAAGGATCTGTTTGGTTCAGCAAGCTTTTATAAATCCACCCTCGCCATAGCCGTGCCGATCATGCTGCAGCAGCTCATACAGAACATGGTGTCGCTGATCGACAACTTCATGGTCTCGGGGCTTGGTGACATCTCCATGTCCGGCGTGAACGTCGTCGGGCAGATGCTCTTCATCTTCATGGTCTACCTCAACACGATCTGCATGTCCGGCGGCATATTCATGACGCAGTTTTTCGGGGCAAAGGATCCTGAGGGCATGAAGCAGGCCTTCCGGTTCAAGCTCGTCATGGGCATGCTGGCCTTCATTCCCTATACCCTTGTCTGCATCATCTTTCCCCGGCAGGTCCTGTCGCTGATGCTGATTGGAAACACGGACTCGGAGCTGATTCTGGACGAAGCCGTACGCTACATCCGTATCATGTTCTTCATGGGGCTGCCGATGACCTTCTCAATGTGCATCGCCAGTTCCCTCCGTGACCTGGGCAAGGTGAAGGCCCCCCTGTACGTGACTGTCGCCGCGACCTTCACGAATACGCTGTTCAACTTCTTCCTGATTTACGGGAACTGCGGCTTTCCCAGGCTGGGGGTAAAGGGGGCGGCAATCGCGACCGTCATAGCCCGGACGCTGGAGCTTGCCATATTCATCGTGGTGTACGTCCGCATGAAGCCGGACTTCATGGTGGGCCTTGCGGATTTCTTCAAGATAAATGGGAAGCTGTTCAAGGAGATACTCAAGAAGGGTGCGCTCATGCTTTTCTGCGAGATGGTGTGGGTCCTATCCGAGACACTCACGACCGCGCTCTACAACGGCAGGGGCGGTGCGGACGTCGTTTCCGGCATGGCCTCCAGCTTTGCGATTGCGAACCTCTACTTCGTCGCGTTCGGCGGAATCTATTCTTCGACGGGCGTGATCATCGGAAAGACGCTCGGAGAGGGCGACCTGGAGAAGGCCCGCAGACAGAAGACCTGGCTCCTCTCCGGTGCGGCCGTGTTCGGAGTCGCCATGCTCGGATTCGGTCTTGCGACCACTTTCCTCGTGCCGCTTGTGTTCGGACGGCTCAGTGACAGCGCAATCGCGATATGCCGGAATATGGTCACCATGATGTCCTTCTTTATGCCGGTCTGGGTATACATGAACGCACAGCATGCCGTCGCGCGGGCTGGCGGGGATACGGCGATGGGCGCATATACGGATGCTGGGCTTACGATTCTCGTGATGATTCCTATGCTCTTCCTCCTGGCCTTCCTGACGAAGGTCGGGCCGGTGGAACTGTACCTCTGTGTCAAGTTCCTTGACATCGTGAAGGTCGTGATTTTCCATATATGGCTTAAGAAGGAGCGATGGCTCAAGAACCTTACGGTGGAGAAATAGGAGGAGGCGATGGCCTCGAGCAAAGAGTATGCTCCGCATGAGCTGCCCTACGAGGGCGCAAAGGAGATGCTGCTCGTGGAGGACGTGGATGACAGGGAGTTCCTCTGCCGCCTGCTTGCTGCGATGGTCGATGAGCTGCCGGCGGTGAAAAAGAAAAAATAGCGCGGCGCGTGTTCCTGGCCGGTGGGTCGGACTTTTTGAGGCGACCCCTGCACTCTACAGAGCGTAGGTTGCATTCTGACGTCCACTGCTGTATCGTTGTGACATGCCGCCGACAGAAGCGGCAAGGAGAACAATATGGCAAACCAATACATTACCGGCGCAATGATCAAGCGCTTGCGTGAGGAAAAGAACTTGACCCAGGCCGAACTTGCCGAACGGGTCAACGTCACCGACAAGGCCATCTCCAAGTGGGAGACGGGACGCGGCTACCCGGACATTTCCCTCGTGGAGCCGTTGGCCAAGGCCTTGGGCGTTTCGGTGATTGAACTGCTTTCCGGAGAGAACGTCGTGAATACGAACAGGGCGTCGAACATGCTCCGCGTGCAGTTTTATCTGTGCCCGATCTGCGGCAACGTGATACAGAGTGCGGGCGAGGCCGTGGTGAGCTGCTGCGGAATCACGCTTCCTGCGTTGGAGTCAGAAGGTCCTGACGAGGAGCATGCGGTGCGCATTGAGCGCGTGGAGGACGAGCTGTATGTGTCGGTCCAGCACGAAATGAGCAAGCGGCATTACATCTCGTTCATCGCGGCGGTGCGCGCTGACGGCGTTGAAATTAAGAAGCTGTATCCTGAGCAGGGGGCGGAAGCCCGTTTCAAGATAAGCGGGACAAAGTACCTGTATTGCTGTTGCAACCAGCACGGTCTGTTCAGGATGCAGGTCGTGTAGGAAGTGCCTCTAAAAATTGCGCTACGCGCGGTTTTTAGAGGTTCCATTTTTCTGAGGAGATATCGAGTATGACGCTTGAAACTGAACGGCTTGTTTTCCGCCATTGGGAAGAATCCGATGCGGAGGACCTGTATGAATGTGCGAAGGACCCAGCCGTCGGTCCGATTGCCGGATGGCCGCCCCACGGAAGCGTCCAGGAAAGCCTTGACGTGATACGGAACGTCCTGTGCGGGAAGGAATGTTACGCGCTGTGCCGGAAAAGTGACCGCCGGGCTATCGGCGCGATTGAGCTGAAGCTGAACGGACATACCGACCTGACCGACCGGGACGATGAATGTGAGCTGGGATACTGGCTGGGGAAGCCCTTCTGGGGGCAGGGCTTTATGACCGAGGCCGTGAAGGAGATGGTCCGTCACGCCTTTGAGGATTGCGGCATGAACAAAATCTGGGCGGGCTATTACGAAGGCAACGAACGGTCCCGCCGCGTGCAGGAAAAATGCGGCTTCGTCTTCCAGTGGAAATCCGAGGACGTGGATGTGCCGCTGATGCATGAAAAGCGGACCGGCTATGTGAACTGTTTAAAGCGGCAACTTTAAGAGCTCAAAGCGGCAACTTTAAGAGCTCAAAGCGGCAACTTTACCAGCTCAAAGCGGCAGCTTTACCAGCTCAAAGCGGCAGCTTTACCAGCT
>CAMJAJ010000113.1 GCA_946403565.1 uncultured Treponema sp.
ATAGAAAACAAACCTTTACAGCGGCCCCATGCCGTGCTATGATGAGGGCATGGATGTCAAACAGAATACCCACAAGAAGAAGCAGAGCCTGGTACTGGGGCTCATAGCGGCAATTGCGGCGGCAATACTCTTAATCAACGTGATACAGAGCGTCGTGCTCACGAGCATAGTCAAGTCGACCTCCGCCGAGGAGACCGAGGCTGAATACGCCGAGATGTGCCGGGTCACCGCGATGGCGATCGAGAACCGGGTGAACGGCATGTTCGACAGCCTGGACTGGTACGTGAACGCGGAGGTCGCCGAACACGGCAGCTTCGACGAGGTCATCGACTGGCTCAAGCAGCAGAAGGACAAGCGCAACGCGGACTTCCAGCAGGTGTTCTACTGCGAGGACGACGGAAGCTACATCGCGGACACCGGGGCGCACGCGAACATCCCCGACCGCTCCTACTTCATCGACATCATACAGAAGGGACAGGCCCGCGCCATAGACAACCCGGTCATCTCCCGCTCCACCGGCGACGCGATTGTCCACATCACGCGCGCGGTCAGGCGGGGCGGAAAGAACACGGGCCTCTTCTGCGGCGTCGTGAACCTCAACGTCATCAACGACATAGCCAAGGACTTCACCTTCGGCAAGACCGGCTACATCTTCCTGCTGGCGAGCGACGGCACGGTGCTCTACCACCCCAACAGCGACTACATCATGAACATGAACTTCGTGACCAGCCTCCCGGCGGACTACGCCGACCTGGCGGCCCTTTCCAACCGCATCGCCGCCGGGGAGACCGGCTCGGGCTGGTGCAGGAGCGAGGACGGCACGACGAGGGACTTCGTCACCTTCCACCCCATCGAGGGGACCCCCTGGGGCCTGGCCGTCTGCGTCCGCGAGGACGAGGTGTACGCGCTCGCCTCCAGCGTGACGAACGTCATGGTCGCGGGTACCATCGTCGCCATCATCCTGCTAATCATCATATCGGGAATCCTGCTCAGCCGCGCCATAAAGCCGCTGAACGTCGTGGAGACCACCATCACCAGCATAGCGAGCGGCAACGCCGACCTGACCAAGCGGATCGACGTGAAGAGCAACAACGAGATCGGTGCGGTCGTGGACGGATTCAACACCTTCATCGCCAAACTCCAGAGCATCGTGCACGACGTGAAGGACTCCGAGAAGGAGCTGAACCTGGCGGGAGAGGACATGAGCGCGACCGCCCAGGACACCGAGAGCGCGATAACGCAGATCCTCGCCAACATCGAGAGCGTGGGCCGGCAGATCCAGAGCCAGGCCTCCTCGGTGGAGGAGACGGCGGGCGCGGTGAACCAGATAGCCAGCAACATCTCCAGCCTGGAGACCATGATAGAATCCCAGTCCTCCGGCGTGACCCAGGCTTCCGCCGCGGTCGAGCAGATGATCGGCAACATCGCCAGCGTCAACAACTCGGTGGAAAAGATGGCCCGCTCATTCGAGACCCTGCAGAGCGAGGCCAGGAGCGGAATCGGCCAGCAGCAGATGGTGAACGAGCGGATCAAGCAGATAGAGGACCAGTCCGCCATGCTGCAGGAGGCCAACACGGTCATCTCCTCCATCGCGGAGCAGACCAACCTGCTCGCCATGAACGCCGCAATCGAGGCGGCCCACGCGGGCGAGGCGGGAAAGGGCTTCTCGGTCGTCGCCGACGAGATCCGCAAGCTCTCCGAGACCTCCACCTCGCAGTCCAAGACGATCGGTGACCAGCTCAAGAGCATACAGGAGTCCATCGGCAGCGTCGTGCAGGCTTCGTCCGTGGCCACCAAGACCTTCGAGTCCTTCGCGGGCAAGATCGGCGAGACCGACGAGCTGATGATCCAGATCAAGTCGGCCATGGAGGAGCAGAACGAGGGAAGCAAGCAGATCGGCGACGCCCTCCACAACATGAACGACAGCACCCAGGAGGTGCGCGGCGCGTCCCAGGAGATGTCCGCCGGAAACCAGGCCATACTGGAGGAGGTCGCCCTCCTGCAGAACGCCACCGTGGAGATGAAGAACAACATGGAGGAGATGGCCGTCGGCGCGCGCAAGATAAACGAGACCGGCGTGACCCTGGAGGAGATAGCCCAGAAGGTCCGCAGCTCCATTGAGAAGATCGGGGCGCAGATAGACCAGTTCAAGGCGTAGGAATAGGAAGAGACAGTATGAAAAAGAACACGATCGCGGCCATCTGTTCGGCCGCCTTGCGGGGACGGGCCGCCTTATTGGGGCGGACGGCCTTGCGGGAACAGGCGGCCCACACCGGACGTACGGCGGCACTGCTGGCCTGCGCGCTGGCGCTCGCCGCCGTCCTGGCCGGCTGCTCGACGACGGTGAGCCAGGAGGTGGAGAAGCCCGCCAACCTCAAGGTGGAGAACTACAGCTCGGTCTCCTCCCTGCCGTTCAGGACGACCGAGGAGATGGGGACCGCGTCCTCCGGCAAGGACACGGCCATCTACACCTTCGACGACTACTACCGCGAGCTGGGGGAACGCTACTCCAGCCAGAGCGAGGAGAAGGAGATGCTGGCCAAGCTGGACGAGCGGCTTTCACGCAGGCTCCAGCTCGCCGACAGCCTGAGCTACGTGGACCCCAAGACGGTGCAGTACGCCATAAGCCAGCGAGGGGCCGAGATTCCCGTGGACATGTACGTGAGCGGCGGCCTGCTCAAGTTCTCCTCCCGCATCGAGAGCGAGGAGCAGGACGACGACGATGATGACGACGATGACAAGAAGAAGGACAAGAAGGAGAGCAAGAACAGCCTCTACTGGCGCGAGACCTCCGTCACGATCCGCTACCAGGTCATAGAGGCCCAGACCGACCGCGTCCTGGCCCAGGAGGACTTCAGCTACTCGGGGAGCTCGTCCAAGGTGTCGGACTGGCGCAAGGTGGACTCCACCTACACCGTCCTCTCGTCCAAGCTGGACGGCTTCATCACCCGGATCATGGCGGACTTCACCCCGCACACGGAGACGCTGAGCCTGACCCTGCTCAAGTCCAAGGACAAGGACATGAAGGCCGCCGAGAAGCTGGCGCACAAGGGGCAGCTGGTCTCCGCCCGCAAGGAGTACCAGTACATCTACAAGAAGGACCAGCTGTTCGAGGCGGGCTACAACGCCGCCCTCCTGTACGAGGCGATGGAGGAGTACGAGGCGGCCCTGGAGCTGATGCAGAAGGTCTGGAAGGACAGCGGCGACACCCGCGCCAAGGAGAAGATACGGGAGCTGGAGAAGGAGGTGGAGGCCGCCGAGCGGCTCCGCAACCAGAAGAAGAAATCCAACTGACACAAAAAAAGGCCCGCCCGGACATCCCGGACGGGCCTCTCTCATTATGGAGCGCAACAGGCGGACAGGCGAGCCGCCCTTCTCAGGCGGGCCTTTGGACGGGGCCGCCCCGACGGACAACCATAAAGCCGCCTAGGCCTCCTTCTGCATCGGCATGATGATGTGGAAGTAGTGGGAGGCGGGCTCCGGCCGCATGGTCACGGCCTTCATCTCCTCCGTGAACTCGAAGGCTATCCTGTCGCCGTCCAGCACGCGGAGCGGCTCGTCTATGTAGCGGTAGTTCATCGCGATGGTCATGGGGTCGCCCGCGTAGTCGGCGGCGATCTCCTCGTCCGCGCTGCCCAGGTCGCTCTGGCGGCTCGTGATGCGCAGGAGGCCCGGCTCCATGTTGAAGTAGATGCGCCCCGCCTTCTTGTCCACCATGAGGGCCACGCGCCGCATTGCGGCGACAAGCTCGTCCTTCGCCACGGTCAGGCAGTAGGTCTGGCTGGCGGGGATGACGCGGCCGTAGGCGGGGAACTGGCCGTCTATGAGGGCCGCCCCGAAGCGGTAGTTGCCGAACTTGAAGAACACCATCTTGTCCACGATGGCCATGCTGATGTTGCCCTCGTCGGGGCAGTGCTTGAGCACGATGCCCAGGACCTTGGGGTGGATTATCGCGGCAGGGAAGTCCGGCACGCCCGCCAGGATCTCCTTGGAGGTGAAGCCCATGCGGCGGCCGTCGGTCGCGACCATGTTCAGCTTGTCGCCCTCCTTCTCGAAGTACACGCCGTTCATGAAGTAGCGGGTCTCGTCGCTCGACACCGCGAAGACCGTCTGGGCAATCATCTCCTTCACGTCCTTGGCCCCCACGTCAAAGTAGGGCGCGTCCTCGGAGACGGCGACCTCGGGGAACTTCTCCTCGCTCATCGTCCGCATCTCGAACTTTATCTTCTTGCCGACCGGCTTGATGACGACGCTGAGCGCCTGCGAGCCGTCCTCGCCCTGCTGGGCGAACTCAACCTCGCCGGACGGGAGGGCGGCCAGGATGCCCATGAACTTGTCGCAGTAGACGGTGGTGGAGCCCTCCTCCTGCACCTGCACCGGCACGGTGGTCTGGAAGGCGACCTTGATGTCCGTCGCCTTTATGGTGAGCGCGTTGCCGGAAGCGGAAAGGAACACGTTGGAAAGTATGGAACCCGCGTTCTTGGTGGAAATGATCTCCTGGGCGATGGCGACCTCGCCAATCATCGCGTCGCGGTCAAAAGTGAACTTCATCTGCATTACTCCTTAGGCCACTAGGGCAGTTTGATTATATCACAAGACGGCAGGAATTGCTAGCCGTCTGCGAAGCCCCGGCGGGGGAGGGAAGGGGAGGACGGCATCCGGCAGCCGCAGGAAGCCCCCTCCGACAGGGGAAGCATTTCTGACGCCGCGTACCGGCGGGGAAGTTAGGGGCGAGGGGGAAGGAACCCCGGACGGGGGTGCCTTCCCCCTCGAAGCAGAGGGACGGACAGAGGAGGAGCGACCGATTGAAATAGAAGTTACCCCCCCCCTAACTATGCCTATTTTTCACGGTATTTTTCCTTGCATTATCACCGGTCCTTTGCTATAATAGAAGTACCTATGGACGAAAATATACTGTTTGTTGCCGGAGACCCTGCAAACTTCCTCGTGCAGACGCTCATTTCTGCCCTCAAGCGGGAAAGCTATAACGTAACCTTCTGCACGGCGAGTGGCGGCCTCATCAAGGACCTTGAGGCCCATTCGGACTTCGTTTCCCCCGATATCATACTCGTCTTCCTCGAAGACATAGAAAGCTCCTTCAGCGAGATCTTCCCTGCCCTCAAGAGCACGATGGGCGATGACCGCAAGAAGTTCTACCTGATAGGCCAGCCCTCCGAAATCGCCCATGCCAAGGAGTACATGGAGGAGGCGCTGATCACCGGCGTTGTGGAGCGCCCCGTGACCTCGGAGAAGGTGATCGGCATGATCCGCACGAACAGCCTGAACTACGTCATCTCCCCGACCGAGAAGACCTACGCGCTGGACCCCAAGAAGAAGACCCTGCTCATCGTTGACGACGACCCGGTCTACCTGTCCGCGCTCAAGTCCTGGTTCGTCAAGTTCTACAACGTCATCGCGGAGGGAATCGGCACGGACGCGATAAGCGCGGCCAAGCAGAACCACATAGACCTGATGCTGCTGGACTACGAGATGCCCCTCATGTCCGGACTGGAGGTCTACC
>CAMJAJ010000114.1 GCA_946403565.1 uncultured Treponema sp.
GCTCAATCTGGCGTGCGTCTGCCCGCCGCCGCCCGGATGCCTTCCGAGTTTCCGCCGCCCGCCGTGTCGTTGTTCACAGTTCGGCGCGTCGTTCCTATCTCGCCTGCTGCGTTCCCGCCTGCAATCCGGTGTGCATCTGTCCGCCTCCCGGTCCGGCAGAGCTCATTTCTTGTCCCGGCCGGTCCATCCCCGGCTGGCTCCTGCAGATGGCTCAGCGCGGATTCAGCCGGTCGATTGCGTTCCTGAGGCTTTCCGTAAGGCTCCTGCCGTCAGAGCGGAAGGGCAGGATGAAGTGAGCCTGCTCCTTAAGCTCTTCGTTCTTCTGCTGTATGACGAGCTTGAGCTTTTCGTAGCGTACGTCAATCTGCCGCTCGCTTGCAAACTCCCGTATCCGTGCGGCCAGCCTGAACGTGTAGCAGAGGTCGACCGTGAATACCCCGTAGAAGAATCCGACGACCAGGCAGAATGCAAGATGGTCCGTAAACCAGTAGAGCCAGGCAAGGATGTGCGGGTGGACGAGGAAGTAGTAGATCGCGCTCAGAATCCACCAGAAGAAGCTGAACAGGGGACAGATGATGCCCTGGATGTTCCCCCAGAGCGTGCTGTAGTCCCACAGTTTTATGTGCATGCCCTTGATGAAGATGAGCCCGCCCACATACTCCAGGGCCGTGATGCACAAGGCCATGATGATGAAGAGGACGGCCTTCTGGACCGCCAGCCCTCCGGGCACGAAGCTCACGTCCACGAAGGTGAGCGCGAAGAGCAGGCACAGGCTCAACCCGTAGAGGGGCAGGTAGGGTCCGTGCAGGAAGCCGGGGTTCACCCAGCGGTGGTCGGGGTTGTCCTCTGCGAAGAACTTTCGCCAGAACAGCTCAATGACCCAGCCGATGATGCTTCCAACGAAAAATAGAAATGTAAGAACTAAAAATAACGTCATAGCGGCTCCAGAGCCGCTCAGCGTCCTTCCCGGGGCTTGAACAGCTTTTTGTTCAGCGCGCTCAGGCCGGTGAAGCTGTTCCATTCCTTTTTTGCGGCGAACGTTATCGCGCTCGAAAGGCCCACATGCCACATCAAATGCCGGAACTGGGCCAGAATCAGCTCCAGCCTCGTATATTCACAGCCCTGGGGCTTCTGCAAAAGCTCGTCCGCAGTCAGCGTCTCAAAGTAGGCATTCACCTTGTTCCTGACGTAGTCGAAATACTCCAGAAGCTTGTCGCGCGGAATGACGATCGACGTGTCCGCCTCGTAGCCTTCCCGCTTGGAATCTATGACGCTCAGATTCTCCGGAATGCCGAAAAGCCGCTCCCCCTCGTACACATAGTCGCAGGGGTTTATGAAGAAGCGGTCCAGCGAATGGAGGTAGTGAAAGATGTAGCGGGAATTGTTTTCCGCATCAAACACGGTCTCCAGGTCCGCCTTGAGGATCTGCTCCTTCACGTTGATGAAGTTGACTTCCTGCTGCCCCTGTATCTGCCGTATGATTTCTTCCATAGGACGAATTCCCTTCCCTTAGCGCATGAAGAGCAGGTCCTCGTAGGAAGGATAGGGCTGGTAGTCCTCGCCCAGGAGCGGCTCAATCTCGTCGGCGACGGCGCGGGCCGCGGCCATGGCGGGCAGCACCGAGTCGGCGTAGGCGCGGGCGACGGCCATGTAATCATCCCCTTCCTGGGCCGCCTTCTGCGCGGCCTCGTGCCTGCGTGACAGCTCCTCCTCCTTGAGCGACAGCTCTATCGTCAGCGTGTCCAGACGTGACAGGAGGGAAGTGATTGCGGACCCGCTCGCTCCGCTGACGGAAGCCTTGAGGTTTGCCGCCGTTCCGGCCAGCAGCTGCATGTACTTGAACGCGGAGGGCAGGATGTCCTTGTTTATCATCTCCAGCATGACCTCGACCTCGATGTTCAAGACCTTGGAGTACTTCTCCAGCTTGATCTCGTAATGGTCGGCCATCTCGTCCTTGGTGTATACCCCCAGCTCGGTAAAGAGCTTGATGTTCTTCGCATCCAGGTAACGGGACATGGCGTCGGGCAGGGTCCGCAGGTTCAAAAGGCCGCGCTTTTCCGCCTCGCTCACCCAGGCCTCGTCGTAGCCGTTTCCGTTGAATATGATGCGCCAGTGGGCGGTTATCTCCCGCTTTATCAGCGCCTGCAGTGCGGAGTTGAAGTCGTCCGCCTTCTCAAGCTCGTCGGCGAAGGCCTTGAGGGTATAGGCGACCATCGCGTTTATCGTCGTGTTGGGACCTGCGATGGACAGGCTGGAGCCGACCGAGCGGAACTCGAACTTGTTCCCCGTGAAGGCGAAGGGGCTGGTCCTGTTGCGGTCGGTGGAGTCCCTCGGAATCGGGGGCAGCACGTCAACGCCGATCGTCATCTTGGATTTCTTCTTGTTGTCGTAGGGGGTCCCGTTCTTGATGGACTCAAGCACGGCAAGCAGCTCGTCGCCCACGTACATCGAGATGATGGCGGGCGGGGCCTCGTAGCCGCCGAGCCGGTGGTCGTTCCCGGCGGACGCGACGGAGATCCGCAGCAGGTCCTGGTGCTCGTCCACCGACTTGATGATGGCGGTCAGGAAGAGGAGGAACTGGGCGTTCTTCTCGGGCGTCGCGCCCGGCTCCAGGAGGTTCTCGCCCTCGTTGGTGGACATGGACCAGTTGTTGTGCTTGCCCGACCCGTTCACCCCGGCGAAGGGCTTCTCGTGCAGGAGGCAGACCATGCCGTGCTTGCGGGCGACCTTCTTCATCATCTCCATCGTCAGCTGGTTCTGGTCGGTGGAAAGGTTTGTCGTCGTGAAGATCGGGGCCATCTCATGCTGGGCAGGCGCGGCCTCGTTGTGCTCGGTCTTGGAGTAGATGCCGTACTTCCAGAGGGTTTCGTTCAGATCCTCCATGTACTCGACGATGCGCGGCTTGAGCGCGGCGAAGTACTGGTCGTCCATCTCCTGTCCCTTGCTCGGCTTCGCGCCGAAGAGGGTGCGGCCCGTCATGCGCAGGTCCTTCCGCTGGTTGTAGAGCTTCTCGTCCACGAGGAAGTACTCCTGCTCCGGTCCGACCGTCGTCGTGATGTGGTTTGCCGCCGTGTTGCCGAAGAGGCGAAGGATGCGGAGCCCCTGCTTGTTGAGCGCCTCCATGGAACGGAGGAGGGGTGTCTTCTTGTCCAGGGCCTCGCCCGTGTATGAGCAGTAGGCCGTCGGGATGCAGAGGGTGTGCTCCTTGATGAAGGGGTATGACGTGGGATCCCAGACCGTGTATCCGCGGGCCTCGTAGGTGTCGCGGCTGCCGCCGGAGGGGAAGGATGACGCGTCAGGCTCGCCCTTGACCAGCTCCTTGCCGCTGAAGGACATGATGACGGACCCGTCGTCCTGGGGCGTGATGAAGCTGTCGTGCTTCTCCGCCGTGATGCCCGTCAGGGGCTGGAACCAGTGGGTGAAGTGCGTCGCGCCGTTCTCGATCGCCCACTCCTTCATCGCATGGGCGACCTCGTTGGCCTCGTCCAGGTTCAGCGGCTCGCCGGTGTCCAGTGTCCGCTTGAGGGCCTTGAAGCTGTCCTTGGGAAGCTTCTCCTTCATCACCTTCTGGTTGAACACCAGGCTCGCGAACATCTCCGGAACATTTATCTTGGCCATATTTTTCTCCTACCCTTCTATCACTTTTCCGTTCAGCTCGCCGGGAACCGACATGGGGTACTCCCCCGTGAAGCAGCCCTTGCAGAATCCGTAGCTGTCGGGTTTGCACTCCCGGCAGGCCTCCAGCATGCCGTCCGCGCTGATGAAGGCGAGCGAGTCCGCCCCTATCTCCTTGCAGATTTCCTCCTCGCTGTGTGTGCTGGAAATCAGCTCGCCCCTCGTCGGCGTGTTGATGCCGAAGTAGCAGGGGAACTTGACCGGCGGGCTGGAGATGCGGAAGTGCACTTCCTTCGCGCCCGCCCTCCTGAGGATCTGCACCAGGCGGCGGCTGGTCGTCCCGCGCACGATGGAGTCGTCTATGACGATGACCCGCTTGCCCTGGACTATTGAGCGGACGGCGTTCAGCTTGACGAACACCAGGTTCTCCCGCTCCTTCTGGGTCGGGGCGATGAACGTGCGTCCTATATACTTGTTCTTGATGATTCCCATCGCGTAGGGGATGCGGGCTTCCTCCGCATATCCCTGCGCCGCGCTCAGGCCGGAGTCGGGGACCCCGATCACGACGTCGGCCGCCACGGGGCTTTCGCGGGCAAGGCAGGCCCCCATCTTTATGCGGGCCTGGGTCACGGGAATGCCGTCGATGATGCTGTCGGGCCGGGCAAAGTAGACGTACTCGAACACGCAGGTGCGCTTGCTCGTCCGTTCCCCGAATTCGAAGGAAAGCACCCCGTCGTCGTTGATGATGACGATTTCTCCCGGCTGTATGTCGCGCACGAAGCTTCCGTTCACCGCGTCGATCGCGCAGCTCTCGCTCGCGAGGATCCAGCCGTCCTCCACCTTGCCCAGGCAGAGGGGGCGGATTCCGTTGGGGTCGCGTGCCCCGATCAGGCAGCTGTCCGTCATGACGACGAGGGCGAAGGAGCCTTTTATCATCTGTATGGTGTCTGTCAGGGCGCGTTCCAGGCCCTTCTTGTAGGATTTCGCGATGAGCTTGACGATGACCTCGGTGTCGCTCGTGGAGACGAAGGTGCTTCCCGTCTCCTCCAGCATCTCGCGCAGCTGCTCATAGTTGACCAGCTGGCCGTTGTGGCAGACGGCGACCGCGCCTATCTTGCTCTTGACGAGCATGGGCTGGGCGTTTTCCAGGCTCGCGCTTCCTGCCGTCGCATAGCGGACGTGCCCGCAGGCGATACGTCCCTTGAGCGAGGTGATGTCCTCGGTCGTGAACACCTCGCCCGCCGTTCCCATCGCCTTGTGCAGCTGTATGTCGTCGCCGGTGCTGACGGCTATGCCCGCACTGTCCTGCCCGCGGTGCTGCAGGCAGTAAAGGGCGTAGTAGGCCTTGGACGCGGCACTGAAGTCCGGTTCCGCCCCTTCCTTTTTCTTCAGGTATACGCCGACCACGCCGCACTCGTCGCGCAGCTTGTCCTCTTCCTTCTCAAAGCATTCCATACTTCAATGTAGCACAAACGGGGGGCTTTATCAATGGCCAGGCCGGTCTTGCTGTGTCCGGTCCGTCGCTGTTGGTCCGGGCGTTGCCAGGCCGGTCTTGCTGTGTCCGGTCCGTCGCTGTTGGCCCCTGCGCTAGAACTCGAAGCCCTTTCCGCCCTCTGCCTCTGCCTCGCTGACCATCTTGGCGCGGAACTCGGCGAGCTTCTTCCGTATGTCGGGGTACTTCACGCCCAGGATTTCCAGGGCAAGGTAGGCCGCGTTCTTCGCGTTGCCGATTCCGACGGTCGCCACGGGAACCTTGGGCGGCATCTGGACGATGGAAAGGAGGGAATCCATTCCCGCAAGGCCGTTGGACTTTCCGGGACTGATGCATTCAAGCGGAACGCCGATGACCGGCAGGACGGTGCGGCTGGCGATGACGCCGGGCAGGGC
>CAMJAJ010000115.1 GCA_946403565.1 uncultured Treponema sp.
CATCATCTGGTGCGACCAGCGGACCGCCAAGGAATGCGAGGAGATCACCGCCAAGGTCGGGGCCAAGAAGCTCATCGACATCACGGCCAACCCCGCCCTCACGGGCTTCACCGCCTCCAAGATCCTCTGGGTCCGCAACAACGAGCCAGAGGTCTACGCCAAGTGCGCCCACATCCTGCTGCCCAAGGACTACGTCCGCTACATGCTGACCGGTGAGTTCGCGACCGAGGTCAGCGACGCGTCGGGAATGCAGCTCCTGGACGTGCCCCGCCGCCAGTGGTCGGACGAGCTGCTTGAAAAGCTGGGCATCGACAAGGCCCTGCTGGCCAAGGTCTACGAGTCACCCGATGTGACGGGCAAGGTCAACGCAAAGGCCGCCGACCTGTGCGGCATCAAGGAAGGGACCCCGGTCGTCGGAGGAGCAGGAGACAATGCCGCCGCCGCCGTCGGAACGGGAACGGTCGTGGACGGAAGGGCCTTCACGACGATAGGAACGTCGGGCGTCGTCTTTGCCCACACGTCCAAGCTGTCCATAGACCCCAAGGGCCGCGTCCACACCTTCTGCTGCGCCGTGCCGGGAGCATGGCACGTCATGGGCGTGACCCAGGCCGCGGGACTCTCGCTCAAGTGGTTCCGCGACAACTTCTGCAACGAGGAAATCCTGACCGCCGCCGGCATGGGCAAGGACCCCTACTTCCTGATGGACCAGGAGGCGGGCCGCATCCCGATCGGCTGCGACAAGCTGCTCTACCTGCCCTACCTGATGGGCGAGCGCACGCCGCACCTGGACCCCGACTGCCGCGGCGTCTTCTTTGGCCTGTCCGCCATGCACACCAAGCAGCACCTGCTCCGCGCCGTCATGGAAGGCGTCACCTACAGCCAGCGGGATTCCATGGAGGTGCTCCGCGGCATGGGCGTCAAGACCGACACCATGCTCGCCTGCGGCGGCGGCGGATCCAGCCCCCTCTGGCGGCAGATGCTCGCCGACGTGTACGGATGCCCGGTCAAGACCGTCGCCAGCAAGGAGGGCCCGGCCCTCGGTGTCGCGATCCTCGCCGGAGTCGGAACCGGACTCTACTCCTCCGTGCCGGAAGCCTGTGACGCGGTCATCAAGACCAACCCGCCGCAGGAGCCCATCGCAGAAAACAGCAAGGAGTACGAGAAGTTCTACAAGCTCTACACCCAGGTCTACCCCGCGCTCAAGGAGACCTACAAGAGCCTGGCCGCCCTGTAACCTCCGGGCAGCCCCGTAACGCAAAAAGGCCCGCCTCCCTTTCGGGAAGCGGGCCTCTCTTTTGCCGCTTGAAACTACGCCGGCAGTAGCCTCGCAGCTACGCTGGCGGTAGCCTCGTAGCTTGCGCTGGCAATTCCAGCTTAGAATACGGCAATCACGTCGCCGTTCGGATAGCGCTTCTGGATCCACTCGCGGACCTTGGCGCTCTGCAGCGCGTCGACCAGGGCCCTGATGGCCTCGTCGTTCTCGTGGCCAACCTTGACCGCGACGACGTTGACGTAGGGAGAGTCGGCGCCCTCAACGAACAGTCCGTCCTTGCTGGCGTTGAGTCCGGCAGGAATCGCATAGTTTCCGTTGATGATGGCCGCGTCTACATCCGGCAGGATGCGGGGCACGGAAGCCGCCTCAACCTCGGTGAACTTGAGGTTCTTCGGGTTGGAAGCGATGTCGAGCGGGGTGGCCGTGATTCCGGCTCCGTCCTTGAGCGTGATGAGTCCCGCGGACTGGAGCAGGAGGAGGGCGCGGCCCTCGTTGGTCGGGTCATTGGGCACGCCGATCTTGGCGCCAGAAGGAAGCTCTGACAGGCTCTTGTACTTCTTTGAGTAGACGGCGATGGGCTCGATATGGACTCCGCCCGCATTGGCCAGGTGGGTTCCCTGCTCCTTGTTGAAGGACTCCAGGTAGGGCAGGTGCTGGAAGTAGTTCGCATCGATCTGTCCGTCCTCAAGCGCCTTGTTCGGGGTCACGTAGTCGGTGAACTCGACGATCTTAAGCTTGATTCCCTTGTCCTTGAGGTCCTTCTGGATAAGCTTGAGGATCTCGGCATGGGGCTCGGGGGTGGCTCCGACCTTGAGGGTCTTGGCCTTGGGCTTTGCACCGGCGATGGCTGCGATGGCGGCAAACACGAGGGCCGCGCTCAAAATCTTCTTCATAACTGTTTTCCTCCATTATGGCATGGTATGTATGATGGACCTGTTTCAAAAGTCCGTCCGGACGTCTGGAACTGCCTCACTACACTAACAAATTGAAACGACAAATGAAACAGCGGAAGGCTCGGGTCACCCTGCCGCGCCGTTCATTTCCGACTTAACACCTAGGTTTTCAATGTTATACCGAGAAAGAAGCATCTCGTCAAGGGCTTTCGGGAAAAAAATCCGTTTCTACCTCAAAAAACTATTTGACAAATCACGCAGTTTTGTCATTGACTTGAACGGCAATAGCTGTTACTATTTTCAACATGGCTAACTACACGTATAATCTTGAAAAACAGCATGCGAAGGGCAAGCTCCACGCCGTGGAGCGCATCTCGGCCCTCCTGGACAAGGACAGCTTCCACGAGATTTATTCCCGTGCCCGCCACCAGTGCACCTCTTTCGGCATGGCGGACAAGGAGATTCCCTACGACGGAGTCATCACCGGCTTCGGCAAGATTAACGGCAGGAAGGTCGCCGTCTACGCACAGGACTTCACCGTCCAGGGCGGCAGCCTGGGCAAGGTGCACGGACAGAAGATCGCCGAACTCATCGACAAGGCGATCGAGGCACGCTGCCCGGTCATCGGCATCAACGACTCCGGCGGAGCGAGGATCCAGGAGGGAATCGACGCGCTCTGCGGATACGGCGAGCTGTTCTATCAGAACGTCAGGGCGAGCGGAACGGTTCCCCAGATAAGCATCATCGCGGGCCCCTGCGCAGGCGGGGCGGTATACTCCCCCGGAATCACGGACTTCATCTTCGCGGTTGACAAGATAAGCCAGCTGTTCATCACCGGTCCCAAGGTCGTCAAGAGCGTCCTTTCCATGGACATCAGCGCGGAGGAACTGGGAGGGGCGGCAATCCACTCGGAGAAGAGCGGCGTGGCCCACTTCCGCTGCGACACCGAGGAGTCCTGCTACGAAAAGGTGCGCAGGCTCCTGGACTACATACCGCACTATTATGGAGAGAAGGCCGTACAGGACGCCAAGTTCAAGTTCGACAAGAAGAAGATTCAGGAGATAAACAGCGTACTCCCCGAGGAAAGCAAGAAGGGCTACGACATCCGCAGGGTCATCGACTGCGTGGTCGATGACGGCTCCTTCTTCGAGATCATGGAGGAGTTCGCGGCGATGTCCGTCGTCGGCTTCGCCAAGATCGAAGGCAAGTCCGTCGGAATCGTGGCGAACAATCCCGCCGTCTGGGGCGGCCTGATGAACTGCGACGCGAGCGACAAGATAGCCCGCTTCGTCCGTTACTGCGACAGCTTCGAGATTCCGCTCGTCAGCTTCGTGGACGTGCCCGGCTTCCTGCCCGGCCCCGACGAGGAGCAGAAGGGAATCATCCGCCACGGCGCCAAGGTCATCTACGCCTACAGCGAGGCGACCGTCCCGAAGGTGACCGTCATCACGCGCAAGGCATACGGCGGAGCCTATATCGCCATGTGCTCCAAGCACCTGGGGGCGGACTTCGTGTACGCCTGGCCCAAGGCGGAGATCGCCGTCATGGGAGCGGAGGGCGCGCTTGAGATCCTCTATGCCAAGCAGATGAAGGACCCCAGCCAGGCGCAGTTCGTGGAGCAGAAGTCCGCCGAATACCGGGACACCGTCATGAACCCCAAGATTGCGGCGGCCCACAACTACATCAGCGAGATCATTGAGCCGGCACAGACCCGCGAGTATGTCGCGAGCAGCCTGGAGTTCCTTGAGAACAAGGCCCAGACCGGTGCGCCGATGAAGAAGCACGGGAACATCCCGCTGTAACAGCAAGCACTACGGAGGCAACTGAATGAACTACCTCAGCGAATTCATCGACTGGCACGAAGGCGAGAGCTACGAGGAGCTTAAGAAGGACTTCAAGATCCGCGTCCCGAAGGACTTCAACTTCTCATACGACATCGTGGACCGCTACGCGCGGGAGGCCCCGGACAAACGCGCCATGATATGGTGCAACGACGCCGGGGAGGAGCACATCTGGAACTTCAAGCAGATCTCCGAGCTCTCGCAGAAGACGGCCGTCTTCCTGTCCAGGCAGGGCATCCGCAAGGGAGACGTCGTCATGGTCATCCTCCGCCGCCGTTACGAGTTCTGGTGGATCATCCTTGCCCTGCACCGCATCGGGGCCATCTGCGTCCCCGCGACCAACCAGCTGCTGACCGACGACCTCGTGTACCGCAACAATAGCGCGGAAGTGAAGATGATCATCTCCTTTGACGACGGCCACATCGAGGGCCGCATCGAGGAGTCGCTCGCCCAGTCCCCCAGCGTCAAGTCCCTGGTCACGGTCTCAGGCGAGCGCAAGGGCTGGATAGACTTCCACAAGGAGCTGGAAAGCTGCGAGGCCAGTTTCCCCCGCCCCAGCGGAGAGGCCGCCTCGCACAACGACGACCCCATGCTCATGTACTTCACGAGCGGCACGTCCGGATACCCCAAGATGGTCATGCACTCCTACACATACCCCCTGGGCCACATCGTCACCGCCAAGTTCTGGCAGAACGTCATGGACGACGGCCTGCACCTGAGCGTCGCCGAGACCGGCTGGGGCAAGGCGGTCTGGGGCAAGCTCTACGGCCAGTGGATTGCCGGCAGCGCGGTCTTCGTGTACGACATGCTCTCGTTCACGCCCGACCTCTTCTTCAAGAAGCTCTCGCAGTACAAGGTCAACACCTTCTGCGCCCCGCCGACGGCATACCGCTTCCTGATACGGCAGGACATGAGCAAGTACGACCTTTCCGCGCTCAAGTACTGCGTCACCGCGGGAGAGGCGCTCAACAGCGAGGTGTTCAACCGCTTCCTGGAGCAGACCGGAATCAAGATGTTCGAAGCCTACGGGCAGACGGAGACGACCGTCACCGCGGGCAACTTCCCCGGCATGACTCCCAAGCCCGGCTCCATGGGCAAGGCGGCCCCCGGCTACGACCTGGAGATAATCCGCCCGCAGGACGGCAAGAAGTGCGCCCCGCTTGAGACGGGAAGCCTGGTCGTCAGGCTGGGCAAGGACAAGCCCGTGGGCCTCATGCTCGGCTACTACAAGAACGAGGAGGCGACGCACAAGGCCCTGGACGGCGACTACTACGACACCGGCGACACGGCCTACTACGACGATGACGGCTACATCTGGTTCGTGGGCCGGAACGATGACATCATCAAAAGCTCAGGATTCCGTGTCAGCCCCTTCGAGGTTGAGAGCGTCCTGATGCAGCACCCGTCGGTGCTGGAGTGCGCCGTGACGGGCATCTCCGACCCCAAGCGCGGCCAGCTGGTAAAGGCGACCGTCGTGCTGAACAAGGGCTAC
>CAMJAJ010000116.1 GCA_946403565.1 uncultured Treponema sp.
CATGGGTGTGGATTTCCACCGGGAGGTCAACCTTCGCCTTGATCGCCTTGACCAAATCATAGGCGGCATAGGGCTTGAGGAGTCCGGACATGTCCTTGATACAGATGGAGTCCGCGCCGAAGTCCGCGTAGGTCTTGGCAAGCTCCGCATATTTCTCAATCGTATGGTAGGGGGTGACGGCGTAAGAGATGGCCATCTGGACGTGCTTGCCCGTCTTCTTGGCGGCCTTGGTGGCGCACTCCATGTTGCGGGGGTCGTTGCAGGCATCGAAGATGCGGAACACATCGATTCCGTTCTTGGCGGCAATCTCGACGAACTTCTCGACGACGTCATCCGCGTAGTGGCGGTAGCCGAGCAGGTTCTGGGCGCGCAGCAGCATCATGATCTTGGAATTCGGCATGGCCGCATGCAGCTTGCGAAGGCGCTCCCAAGGATCCTCGTTCAGGAAGCGGATGCAGGAGTCGTAGGTCGCTCCACCCCAGCCCTCGACAGCCCAGTAGCCGATCTTGTCAATCATACCGCAGGCGGGAAGCATATCCGCCGTGGTCATACGCGTCGCATGCAGCGACTGGTGCGCATCGCGAAGCACCAACTCAGTTATACCAACCTTAGACATAAAAACCTCGTATACTCCTAATAATTATGTGCAGAAATGTAAACAGCAGCTCTCGTTAATGAAGCGCGGCAGCAATGGCCGCAACCACGGCCTGGGTGTCCGCAGCAGGGGCGGCAGCAGCATTTGATGCGTCCTGATTATCCTTATCAGCTCCGACAGCATGAAGCACCGAATGGAGCGCATACATAGAAACAATCATGATGATAAGGAAAGAAAAGACGACTCCCATACCAAGCAAGGTCAGCATTGCGCTTTGACTGAGCATTTGTGCGATTGTCATGATTCCTCCGATATTAAAAGAACAAACTTAACCGGATTATAGAGGATTGCTGAAATTTATACAAGGGCATATCGGACTAGCGTTCCAGGAGCTTTGCGGCCGCGGCCTGGGCGTTCATCCTGTTTTCATAGATGGTGAGGGAATCTTCAATCAGCCAGCCCCGGTCAAAGCCATACCAGGTGACGACCCGGACGACGCCTCCCGAATCCTTCACGCTACTTATCTTCTTGCCGGTGACGACCAGGACATCCCCCCGCCTGGCATGCTGGGAGACCTTGTTCTCAAAGCCCGCGTCCTCGCGGAAAGCCGCGACCGGATCGGTTATGACCGCCCACTCAACACCAGGCAGGTAGGCAAGCGGCTCCTCCCCGGGAAGGCCGAACTCTATGGCCTGCTCCACCCGCTTGCGGCAGGAGGAAAGGAGGAGCAGCAGCGACAGCAGGGCGAGGGCCGCCCGCATGAAGGGTCTTCTCGGATTCATCAGGAAAGGGCCTCGACATACTTCCGCACGGCAGGATAGAGCTTCATGTCGCTGTCCACAAAGCTCAGCTGTTCCACCTCCGGAATCTCCACCCACCTGTACTCGGAATGTTCCGTCAGCACATACGGGCGCGCAATGCCGTCATGCGGCACAAAGACCCGGTAGGCATGGAGGGCAACCTCCGTTCCGTTGTGGACGAAAGACGCCTCGGCTATCTTCTCGCCGACGGTGACCTCCACGCCGAATTCCTCCCGGAACTCGCGGACGAGGGCCTCGGCATCGGACTCGCCGGCCTCCAGCTTGCCGCCGGGGAACTCCCAACGGCCGCCCATCTGTCCCGTCGGATTACGGTGGGCAACGAGGACCTTCTTCCCGTCAAGGGCAATGCAGGCTATGGAAACAGCCCCGCTCGCGCTCTGCATGGCCGTGCCTAGAGGAGGATGACGCGGGGGATAAGGAAGTGGAGCACTCCGGCGGCAAGGCAGATGATGCCGAGGTACTTGCGTGAGTCTATGAAGATGGACTCCACCGTTTCATTCAGCGAGCTTCCGTCGGAAGAGATCTCATAATATTCGACCAGGAAGGCAAAGCCGCCGAGCATGCCCGCCAGGGCGGGAAGGATGTCGCCGATAAAAGGCACGTCCATCGGGGACAGCAGCTTGATTATGGCGACGAAGATGCTCAGGACTCCGACCACCAGGCGGAAGGCCCTGTTGTTGAACACCGAGAAGGACTCCAGCGAGGACTTTGGGCCGGAACTGGCGGAAGCCTCCTCATAGCCGTCATCCCCTCCGAGGTCGCCAAAGCTGTCCTCGTCCTCGGGGAACGTATCCACGGAAGGCAGGGTCGCCTCCTCATCCCCGGAAGCGGACAGGGCCGTCAGGTCACGGCCGTACATCAGGACAAGCCCCACAAGGATATTGAACAAGACGGAAAGAAAATAAAACTGCGCCATATCCCAAACCTCTCTTTACCAATGATTTTTGCCTGCTATTATACTGTACAACGAAAGTTTTGTACAGTTGTCTGGCCGCCCCACCACCCTGCAGCCGGCAGGGCCGTTCCAAACGGCCGCCTGGACTTCAGGCTGCCTCCCGGTCATTTCCGCACGACGGAGGAGCTGAGGTTCAGCGTCTGGCCGTCCAGGACGAGGGAACAGGTGACCTTCTTGGCCTCGTAGTCGCCGAATGCCTCCCTGATGTAGCAGCTCTCCCCCGCCGGGGAGTCATACAGGAAGTCCTGGCTGCTGGCCGCTGAAAGCACGCCGTCGCTGTTGGTGACGGAGAAGCTGGCGGTAAAGGCCTTCTGCTCGTAGTCGCCCCGGTGCCGCTTCTTCGTCAGGTAGGAAGGCCGGACCTCCACGCTTGCGAAGAGCTGCTCCTGGAAGGAGAAGGCCGACATTTCGCAGTACATGCCCCCGACGGTCCCCGCGTTGCCACCGCCCCGGAGGAAGGTCAGCGCGATCACCAGGCCGAAGCACATCATCATGCCGGTGAAGATGGCGCGGTTGCCCTTGGTGGAGACCAGGACGCGGAACAGGCCCCGCTTGGGCAGCCCCTTCCCCTCGGCCAGGTCCTTGAGGTGCATCTTGTCGTTGTCGTAGTACTTGCGGTACTCCCCCCGCTGATAGTAGAAGTGGAGCGGCTCCTCGCCCTCGGCATATCCGTCCACCGAACTGCTGCCGCCAATCACATTGTTTTCCATAAAAGTTGGTCCCCTCCCCCAAAAACGATAGCCACGCGGGCAGGCTCCAAAGCAGGACGGCATGATCGCCGCGGCCTTGGGCTGCCTTCCTAGTTATTAATGACAGACTGTATCAAGGAGTCTGTCCGCCACCAGACAACATCGGCCTTGTCGTTCCTGACGAACAGGGCGGAAAGGATACCGGAGTTGCTCAAATCGAAGTCATAATACAGCAGCTTGCTGCGGTCAACCGCAAGCTCCCGCCGCAGGATCCGCTGGCCATCGCCCTGGATCATCTGCAGGTCAAAGCCCTTCTGCGTGCTGACGATGAAAAAGAGCCAGCCGCTCTCCGTCACGCCAAGGAAATCATAGGGAATGCTGTACTGCTCGCCGGAAAAGCCCTCGGTGATCTCCTCGCTGTCGCTCAGGATCTCTATCGGCTCCCCGTACAGGCCGTCCTCCACGGAAAGCGAGTAGACCCGGGAAGAATCGTAGTCCACGCCGGACTGCAGGCGGCTGGCCTCGTCGATATAGCTCTTGTAGTAGTCCACGGACAGGTAGAGCGTGCGGCTGCCGTAGTCCGGGATAATCGACGTTATGTTGGAGAAAGAATCCAGCCCCTCGTCCTTGAGCGGGTTGGGAACGCTGTCCTTCGCTATCGGCAGCTGGTAGAGCAGGTAACCCGACGCAGAAAACCAGTAGACCATGTAGTAGGACGACAGGTAGCAGACCACCACAAGCTCGTCGGCGTTGTTCGTGTAGATTCCCTTTATGTAGGGAAAGGGCGTGCCTCCCGGCCCCTGCTGGCCGATGTAGTCCATGAAGTTCCCCTTGCCGTCAAAGCGGATGACTATCTGGCTCAAGACCAGCTGGTTCTTCTCATCCTGCTCCTGCCTATCCAGCGGCAGCGTGTCCACGACGTAGAGCTTCTGGGAGGAGTCCACCGTTATGGAAGAAAGCTCGTTGAAGCCGTACTCCACGGCCTTCATCGTCGTCTCGCCCTTTCCCTTGTGGTCCAGATACGAGGCGCGCGGGTTGAACTCGGGATTGTAGAAATAGACGACGAGGTCGCCGAAGTTGTTCATCTCCATGATCTTCCGCGCCTCTCCGTTGAGCACGTAGAAGAAGCCGTTCCGCATCACGAGCGAGGTGTTCACGTCGGAAACGGAGGTCAGGTCAAAGACGTTCAGCTGGTTCTCGAAGTTCCCGTATCCGAAGCTGAATATCTCCTTCTCCTCCAGGGACACGACCTTGCCCGACCGCTCGCAGGATGAAAAAGGGATGAGCAGGCTCAGAAGCACCAACAGGCAGCGGACATGGAGGACGAGGCCGCGGGACGCATTTTTCATATATCGATAGAATAAAGAATCAATGTCTTATTGTCAATGATTCAAAAAAAGGGTATAGTACGGCGTTATGTTCGATAAGATATTGACCTTTTTCTTCGGATCCCAGAATGAGAGGGATGTCAAGGCCCTGCAGCCGCTGCTCGCCCAGGTGGAGGCGAAGGAAAGCTGGGCTCAGGCCTTCGCTGATGAGGATTTCCCCAAGCAGACACAGCTTTTGAAAGACAGGCTCGCACAGGGCGAGACCTTGGACGACATACTGCCGGAGGCATTCGCCCTGGCGCGGGAGGCCGCCTACCGCGTCCTCGGCGAGCGCGCCTATCCCGTGCAGATAATGGGCTCGCTGGTCCTGCACTCGGGCCGCATAACGGAGATGAAGACCGGAGAAGGAAAGACGCTCATGTGTACCTGCGCCGTCTACCTGAACTCCCTCTCCGGCAAGGGCGTGCACGTCGTCACGGTCAACGACTACCTGGCCGAGCGCGACTCCAAGTGGATGGGCCGCGTCTACAAGTTCCTGGGCCAGACCGTCGGCTGCATCCTGGGCAACATGGACAACGAGCAGCGCAAGGTCGCCTACGACTGCGACATCACCTACGGAACGAACAACGAGTTCGGCTTCGACTACCTGCGGGACAACATGCAGGTGGACCTGAAGCGGAAGGTGCAGCGGGGCTTCAACTTCTGCGTCGTGGACGAAATCGACTCCATCCTCATCGACGAGGCGAGGACCCCGCTCATCATCAGCGGCCAGGGCGAGGACGACACCTACAAGTACCACGAGGTGGACAAGTACGTGGACATGTTCTCCGAGGTGGAGAAGGACCCCAAGACCGGCGACTACCCCGACGAGGTGGACATGCTGCCCGAGCAGCGGGCCGCCATGCAGGGCGACTACAAGGTGGACGAGAAGAGCAAGCGCATCTCCTTCACCGACAAGGGAATGAACAAGATAGACGACATCCTGCACCAGCACAAGCTGATCGCGGACGGGACGACGGTCTTCGACGAGCAGAACTTCGAGTTCGTCCACTACTTCACCCAGGCCATCCGCGCCCACGTCCTCTACCACA
>CAMJAJ010000117.1 GCA_946403565.1 uncultured Treponema sp.
CCAACGGCAAGGGCAACGAGGTTGCTAAAGCCGACACTGGCAACAACAAGAACGGTTCCGGCAGCGGCACGGGCACGGGCACAAAGCAGAATGCCGACCCCAAGCAGGACGAGCGGTCCGGCGGCACGACCCTTTCCACGGGCGGAAGCGGCGACGGAACAGCCGCCAAGGACACGCAGGGGCTGGCAAACGATGGCTCCGTGGACTACGTTGAGAAGTACAGCAAGTGGTTCCACCCCGCGCTTTCCGACGTGCAGCGCTGCGGATACTTCTATACGACGCCGGAGATATGCCAGTTTGACATGATCCAGGGCGACTTCCGCAAGGTGTCCGGATACAAGAAGGCGGCCTACGGCTTCGTGTTCGGCTACAGCCAGCCCGACGCACGCGGCTACCTCTCGGACTACATCCGCTTTGAAATCAACGTGGACGGCGAGTACGCGCTCTATACCTGGGACGGCCAGAACTACACCGACCTGGTGGAATCCAACGACAAGGGAACGGCGTACTTCTACGAGAGCTCGGCAATCTACAAGGGCTACAACACGCTGAACACGATCAAGATCGAGGACACCGGCAGTTCCTACAACGTGTACGTGAACGGCAAGCTCATACAGGGGAACATTCCCTACCTCGGAAGCCGCGCGACCAAGGGCGTGATGGCGTTCTTCTCGGTCGCAAAGGAGCACCAGGAAGACCTTCCCAAGACCCCGGTGAACGTGGGCATGAGGATTACGGATGTCAAGCGCCATTGATTCAGGCCATGCCGTGCGCGGATTCCACCAGCAGCCTTACCGAGGCCATGCCGCACGCGGCATAAGCGACGGCGTGGCTCGCTAGCAGGGGGCGGTCCAGGTGCTCAAGTACGTGCTCAAGCGGATTGCGCTCATGCTGATGAGCCTGTTCGTCATAATGACCATGCTGTTCATCCTCATCCGCCTGCTCCCCAACCCGGTGGAGTCGGTCGCGGGGGGCTACGACAAGGCCCTGCGCGACATGCGGGAGGCATGGGGCTACAACAAGCCGCTGCTCGTCCAGTACGGAATCTTCCTTAAGAATGTGTTCACGAAGGGGGACTGGGGCTTCTGCACCTCCATGGGGACCTTCCTCCAGCCCGTCACCGCCTACATAGGCAGCAAGCTCCCCGCGACCATCTACGTCAACGTCCTTTCTGTCATACTTTCCCTGCCGCTGGGCGTGCTGTTCGGAATCATTGCGGCGGTGAACAAGAACCGCTGGCCGGACCAGCTGATACAGGTGTTCATCATGCTGTTCATCTCCGTGCCGGCCTTCATCTATGCCTTCCTGCTCCAGTACATCGTGGGCTACAAGCTCGGCCTGTGCCCGCTCGTCTTTGGCGACGGCACGGACTACTTCTCCTGGAAGATGTTCCACTCGGCGATCATGCCCGTCCTCGCGCTTTCCTTTGGCCCGGTCGCGGGCAACATGCGTCTGATCCGCGCCGAGCTGACCGAGCAGCTGACTTCCGAGTACATGCTGCTGGCCCGCACCAAGGGGCTCACCAAGCGCGAGGCGACGGTCCGCCACGCCCTGCGCAACTCCCTGGTTCCGCTCATGCCCTCGTTCCTGGGGGAATTCATCGGCATACTGGGCGGCTCCATGATCATCGAACAGATCTTCGCCGTGCCGGGAATCGGCCGCAGCTACGTGCAGTCCATCGCCGTCAAGGACTACTCCGTGTTCATGGCCATCTCCATGTTCTATGTCGCCATCGGCCTCACCGCAGGAATCGTCAGCGACCTTTCCTACGGCTTCATTGACCCGCGGATCCGCATGGGCGCGAGCAAGACCGGCAATCTCTAGCCGCGCTCCAGAGCAGCCCAACGCCTTGATTAGTCCAGAAGGTCACCACCCCGAGCCGCCAGCCGCCTTGAGCAGCCCGCCGGGGCACGCTCCGTAACAGCAGCCGCTCCCTTACAGGAAGAAGGTCTTCATCAGCCCCTTGCCCTTGACGGCGACCTCCACCGCCTCGCCGTAGGGGAAGATCTCCTTCGTCTGATTCCAGGTGAACTCGCTCACGTGGATGCGCATGGGCTCGCCCGTGCTCTCCATGCGGCTTGCGACGTTCACGGTGTCGCCCCAGAGGTCGTAGATGAACTTGCTCTTGCCGATGACGCCCGCCACCAGTTCGCCCGAGTTCACGCCGATGCGGATCTCCAGGTCGGCTCCCCAGGTGTCGTTGAAACTCCGAACGTCCTCCAGCAGGCCCCGGGCAAAGCGTATCATCTTTTCGGCACCGCCGTCGCCGTTATTCTCGGACAGTCCCGTCGCCGCCATGTATGCGTCGCCGATCGTCTTGATCTTTTCAATGCCCTCCAGCTTGGCCCGCTCGTCGAACTTGGAGGTGAGCCTGTTGAGCATCGTTACGACCTTGTCCGCGCTCATCACCCCGCTCATCTTGGTGAAGCCGACGATGTCCGTGAAGAGCACCGTTGCATTGGGGTATTTCTTCGCAATCGTGCGGTCGGGATGCTCGGACAGCTCGGCGGCGACCTCGGCAGGCAGGATGTTCAAAAGCAGGTTCTCAGCCTTCTCGTTGGCGGCCTTGAGCTCGCGCGTGCGCTTGGCCACCTTGTCCTCAAGGATGCGCTGGTAGCGGCGCATGGAGAAGATTTTCCAGGCGACAATCGCAACCGCGGCGAGGACTATGAGGGGCCAGAACCAGGGCCGCTGCCAGAGGTAGGGCCGTTTCACGATGATGAGCGGCTCGGAAGGTTCCCCCTGTATGCCGTCGCTGTTCTGCGAGATGACCGTGAACTGGTAGGTTCCCGGCTTCAGGTTCGTGTAGGAAACGCTCCGCGCCATCGTCCACTCGGAAT
The DNA here is from genome assembly GCA_946403565.1 of uncultured Treponema sp. The sequence continues at coordinate 2,841 of CAMJAJ010000117.1, forward strand.
AGTCCTCGTCAAAGCCGGCAAGCCTGTAGCGGAAGCGCATGCTGTCCGAGGAGATGAAGCTCATGCCGGTGTACTTTATGCTCAACCTCTTCTCCGACGGCAAGAGCACAATCTGCTCCCCGCGCCAGTTCCTGGTCACGTTGTCCACCGTGTAGTCCTGTATATCGATATGGGGAGGCTGCTTGTCCATCCCGGCCTTGGACGGGTCGTAGATGGCAAAGCCGTCCGTCAGCGTAAACCAGACCCGCCCCTGCGAGTCCTTGGCCGACAGGGACGTGGACGTGACGCCGCTCGTCACCAGGCCGTCCGAAGCCCCGTAGTAGCGCGGCGTGACCCGCCTCCGGCTGCCGGCGACCACCTCCTGCATCTCCTCGGAGGGAACGGAGAAGACACCCTTGTTGCAGGTCATCCAGACCAGCCCCGCGTCATCGCAGATCATCTGGAACACGCTGTCGGTTCCCATGCCGTTGCGGGAGTTGAAGTTCACAAAGCTGTCGGTCTCCTCCATATACCGCGAAAGCCCCGTGCCCGTGGCAATCCAGATGCCTCCGTCGTGCTCCAGTATCTTGAAGATGACGTTTCCGGCGAGTCCTTCCTCGGTCGTGTAGTGGGCGACGATTTCCTCGTCCTGCAGGATGAACACGCCGCCGCCGTTGGTTCCCACCCAGACCCGGCCGTCCCCGTCCTCGAAGAGCCACATGATGTAGTGGTTGGTAAAGCCGTCGTCCCGCGTCAGCGTACGTATATGCCCGTCCCCGTGGTGGATTATGGAAAGGCCCAGCGGGGTCCCCTCGTAGTAGTCTCCGTTCGACCGCTTGATGGCGACCCGCCCCTTGTTGGCCGCTATGCCGGCCTTCGTGTCCCAGCCCTGTATGCTGCCGTCGGGCAGCACCCTGACAAAGGGGATGGACGAATACGAGGAAATCAAAAGCTCCCCGTCGTCCGACAGGCCCGCATGGCGCACCCGGAAGCCTGCGCAGAACTCGGTGACTGCATTCTCGACAAACTGGCCGTCCTTGTAGCAGCGGAGGCCGTCGTCGCAGGCGATCCAGGTCACGCCCCGGCGTTTGTCCTCGCAGATCGAGTTGACGCTCACGGGCAGCCTGACCGGGCGGAACTTGCCCTTGCTCAGCTTCTGCAGGCCGCCCCGGTTCAGGGCTATCCAGATGTTCCCCTCCCGGTCCTCCATCATAAAGACGATGTTGTTGTCCGGCAGGCCGTTCCTGGTGGTATAGAAGGCATGGGAACCGCCATGCAGGATCAGTACCCCGGCGTCGGAGCCGATCCAGACATTGCCCGCGGAGTCGAACATGATCGAATTCACGGCGATTCCGTTCTTACCGTCCGGGGACACGTCGTACACGGTCTCCACGCCGTCCTTGACCCTGACCGCCATGCAGGGCATGCCGCCGAACCACATCGCGCCGTCCGGGGCCTCCTGCACGACGTAGATCGCAAGGTCGGGCAGCGACTGAATACCCCCGAAGCGCTTCAGCTCCCCGTCCTCAAAGACAAAGCAGTCACCCGCGCTGCCCGTCGTGACCCAGACCCGCCCCCTGCTGTCGCGGGAGAGCCGCTGCACCATGATATTGGTCATCTCCAGCTGGGCAAGGCCGTAGGGCTCCACCATGACCTCCTCCGGGGTGATGTAGCAGAGGCCGGACGAAGTTCCCACCCAGATGTTGCCGTCGTCGTCCTCGCAGAGCGCGTTCACCTTGTTGTTGGGAAGCCCGTCATCTATCGTCAGCTTGCTGACCTCCCCGTCCGCCGTTATGCGGGTGACGCCCTCGTCGTTGTGGCCCACCCAGAGGCTGCCCTTGGAGTCCTGCAGCAGGGAGCGGACGGAGGCGAAGTCATACGTCTCGTCGGTGGTGCGGCTGTATGTCGTAAACTCCACGCCGTCGAAGCGCACCAGTCCATCGTAGGTCCCGATCCAGACGTAGCCCTTCTGGTCCTGCATGAGCGTCGTAATCGTCATGCCGGGAAGCCCGTCCGCCGTGTCCCAGTTCTTGCGGACCAGGTCATCCATGAAGGAGTCGTCCCGTATGCCGCGCGGGTCACCCCGGGCAGGCACCTCGCCAAAGGCAAACGTGGCGACATCCGGGAAAACAATCTGTGCCAGCAACAGGGTCGCGGCAACGATTCCGGCAAGATGTTTCATGAGGGCACTCCTTTTCTGCAAGGTGATTTGAGGGAAGCTTCGACAGCCGCAGGCCTCAGGGGCATTCGGGCTGTGCCCACACAGTATAGAGCATCTCGAAAAACTGGGCAAGTCCTGTTTCGAGCGATGCCCTCGGGAGATTGCGAATCGCCGGTAAAAACAAGAAAGGCTCCCCCGCAGAAGTCGGAACTTCCACCGGGGAGCCTTTCCCTTATGAAGCTAACTTGCCCGCTTCGCTAAGACTAGCGGAGGAGGGAAAGCACGTTCTGAGAAGACTGGTTGGCCTGCGCAAGCATGGCGGTTCCAGCCTGAGAAAGAACGTTGTCCTTCGTGAACTCGACCATCTGAGCGGCCATGTCCGTATCGCGGATCCTGGACTCGCTGCTCTGGGTGTTCTCGGCGGCAACGTCCAATCCCTCGACCGTCTTCTCAAGGCGGTTCTGGTAGGCACCGAGGTCGGCGCGCTGCTTGTT
>CAMJAJ010000118.1 GCA_946403565.1 uncultured Treponema sp.
GCGGCAAAGTAGTTCACACAGCGCTGCAAGGCGGTCCTGGCGCGCCGACCATGCGTCTGGACATCCGATTCCCGTTGTACTATAATCTCCATAATCGTGAGGATGAGGAGAAGGAAATGCTGAACATCGCGGAAATAAAGAACGGTTTGGTCATAGACCACATAAAGGCGGGCAGCGGCTGGAAGGTCTTCCGCTACCTGGGCCTGGACAAGGCCAAGTTCACCACGGCCCTGATAATGAACGCCCAGTCGGTCAAGAGCGGCAAGAAGGACATCATCAAGATTGACAACATCCTGAACATCGACTACAGCGTCCTGGGTTACCTGGACCCCAACATAACGGTCAACGTCATACAGGACTCCAAGATAACCAAGAAGATAAAGACGGAGCTGCCCGACAAGATCCAGGGCGTGATCCGCTGCAAGAACCCCCGCTGCATAACCGCGACCGAGCACTACGTGCCGCAGGAGTTCCACCTGGTGAACCGGGAAAAGGCCCAGTACCGCTGCATCTACTGCGACGCGCTCCATTCCGCCGGAACGATTGGCGCGTTTGAAGGCCCTGAAGGGAACTAGAAGCCCGCATCACGGGCAGTCCCTCGACTGCGCCAGCAGCCCTCCTGCCCGACCCTAAAAAGGCGCGGGGCTGCTGAACTCCATCGGCCGGCCGGTCATCGGGTGCGTGAAGCGCAGGCTGCTGGCGTGCAGCATGAGCCGCTCCCCCTCCCGACAGCTTCCATACAGGCTGTCCCCGATTATCGGAATGCCGAAGCCGTGCGGGTCGGCGGATGCCAGCCGCAGCTGGTGGGTGCGTCCGGTATGCGGGCGGAAGAGCAGCCTGCTCGCCGGCCTCCTGCTTCCGTCGGGAGCGCGGTAATCCTGCACCCGGTCAAGATGCCACTCGGTCACGGCCTTCTTTCCATATACGCTGTCCCAAATCTGGTGGGGGCGGTTGTCCACGTCCAGCCGGAAGGTCAGCTCCATCACGCCGCTGGCCGCTATGCCCTTCTGCGCCAGCACCCCGTCCAGGAGGGCGACATACTCCTTTGAAACTTCCCCCTCCTGAAACTGCCGGGACAGCCCCCGGTGGGCGGCGGCATTGAACGCCAGCACCATCAGGCCGCTGGTCTCCATGTCCAGGCGGTGGACCGACGGCTGCTCCATGCAGGAGGGAAAAAGCCGCCTGACGCGGTTCACCACGCAGTCCTGCTTGTCCGGCCCCCGCCCCGGAACGCTGAGGAGGCCGCTGTCCTTGTTCACCACGATTATGTCATCGTCCCGGTAGACTATCTCCAGCCCCAGCATGACGGGGAGGACGATGCCGCACCTGGAGTCGCAGGGGGCACAGGGCTGTCCCTTCCTGGCCAGGTCCGGCGACTCCGGCCCGCAGTAGAACACCTGGGCCATGCTCCACGGGACCAGCCCCCGGGAAAAGGCCAGGTCCAGCAGCTTCTGCTCAGCACATTCGCCCGTCCCCGTCGGAGGCAGCATCCCCCCGGCCCGCCCGGTCCGCCGGCCGTGTTCCGCGCACACTTCCGAGAGGCTCCTGAGCCTCCCGTCCGCACAGTGGAAGCGATACAGCGAGAACACCGCGGCAAGCGACTCGTCCGTCAGCGTCCGCCGCTCCTGCCGCAGGCAATCCCGCTCCTCCGGCGTCAGCTCCCCGTCCGCGCGGCCCTCCAGCCGGTCCGTCAGCAGATGGATCGCCCGGTCGTTCTTGGCGAGGGCCGTCTCCACCGCTCCGGGCGGCACGATGGGCGGGGCAATCTCGAACGCCCCCTCCAGCTCCGGGTTCACGAGCTCCAGCTGGCGGGAAAGCCCCGAGCAGGCGAAGAAGAGGCGGTCGGCGCCCCCACTTCCTCCACTTCCGCCACTTCCGCCACTTCCCCCACTTCCCCCACTTCCCCCACTTCCGCCAGTACTGGCGGAAGTGGTACTGGCGGAAGTGGTATTGGCGGAAGTGGTATTGGCGGAAGTGGTACTGGCGGAGGTGGCAAGCATGGCGGCCAGCATAAGCCCCTGCCCGGCCCGTTCGGGACTGTCCGGGGAAAGCCGCCTGAGGGCAATCTCGCCCGCATCCAGCTTCTGGACAAGCCAGCGGCATTTCTCCAGTGCCTCTTTTTCGCTATACGGTGGAAACATATTGAAAAGTATACCGTATCCTTGAAAATTTAATCAATCTACACAGCAAACATACTTTTCAAAGTATAAAGTTCCTGCTATGATTTCCGACAAATGAAATATATGAAAAGGTTCATAACACTTGCAGTTCTAGCCACATTCTCTTTCAGCCTTTCCGTTTTTGCACAGGATGTGGCAGCGAGCACTACAGACACGTCAATCGACAGCAGCGATTTAGAGGCCGCGGAGGAAGAAGAAGAGCCGGATGTCCCCCAAGCATACATCGTTCCGCAGATCAACCTTCCCGAATTTGACAGCGAGGGCGCGACCTATCTCGTGGTAGACAGCGGCCCGGATGAAGACGAGGGACGCTTCACGATCGGAGTCCAGATTTTCAACCGTACATACGACAGGAACATAAACGCAGAAGTCTACGGCTGGGGAGGCCGCTTCAAGGACGAGTGGCACCTCATAAACCCGGTCAGGATGGACCGCTGGAGTCCCTCGCCCCACCTCTACCATACATTCTACCGGGGCATCGACTATACCCACTACCGTTACTTCGCAATCAAAATCATCAAGCCGAAGGACAACAAGTATAAGATCGTCAGCGACCAGAAGGACCAGAACCTGAACTTCTACATCTACGACGCAGGAATGAACATGACCGCCGACACCGGCACGGTCTCCGTCTACGAGGCCTCTGCCCAGACCTACGTCGTCAGCGGAGACGTCATAAAGGAGAGCGAGAACGACAGCCTCTTCCTGACCTCCAAGAACAGGATACAGGACCTGCCGGTGAACCTCTACGTCTACAGCCGCAGCAAGAAGATCCTGGTCTATTACGGCATCATCAAGTTCACCGACTGGATGGACAAGAAGAAGATAAAGAAGGCCGTCCCCCTTACTCCGGAGGAGTTCAAGGACGGCAACGAGCACGACGTCAAGCTCAAGAAGGATGGACTGAACCTCATCCTCTTTGTCGACGACTGACGCCAGAAAAACGCTGCAGCTAAAACCGCACACCGCGGGAGCAGCGCTTCCGCTGCCCTCGCGCCTGCCAGCTTCAAAAGTCCGCAGGACTGTCATCCTGCTTGGACTTTAGTCCGCCTAGACTTTTGAACCTGCCGAGAACGCTTCCAAAGCCTTTTTATTCAGCTCGTAAAAGTCCGCTTTTACGAGCTTTTTCATTGCCGCATCAACGTCCTCCAGCCTGAACAGGCCCTCCCCGCAGGCCGCCCCCAGCAGCACCATGTTGGCGACCTTGGCAGAACCGAGCTTCTCGCAGATTTCATCCGCATCCACGGCGACAACCTTGCCGGCCCTCGCCTCCAGCGCGGAAAGCATCTCCCCCAGGGAGAAGTTCCTGCCCGCCAGCGAGTCCACCACCCCCTGCACGACCTTGCGGTTCACGATGACGGTGGACGACGGGGAAAGGTAGCCGATGTTGCGGACGGCCTCGGCGGCCTCGAACGCTATCATGACGTCCGCTCCGCCCTCAGGCACGAGCGGGGAAAACACGTCCTGCCCCACGCGGACATGGCTCACGACCGGGCCGCCCCGCTGGGCCATGCCGATTGTCTCGGCGGCGAGGACCCGCTGCCCCGCCAGCAGGAAGGACTGGGAAAGGACCTTGGCGGTGAGGACCGTCCCCTGTCCGCCTATGCCGCAGACTATGATGCTCTTGCTGTTCGTATTGCTCCTGTCCATTCCTTACTCCTTTCCGCCTGATATGGCACGAACCGGACAGACCTGGGCGCACAGGCCGCATGCAGTGCAGGTCGCCCGGTCTATGACGGGCCTCCTGGTGGCCCCGTTTATCGAAATGGCGGGACAGCCCAGCTCGTCCACGCATTTGCGGCAGCCGACGCAGCGGCCCGTGTCAACCGCCAGCGGCTTCTGGAACTTGTAGCCCAGCTTTCCTGCGATGGCCACGCAGGGGGAGCGGAATATGACCGCGCTCACCCCGGGAGAAGCCGAGGCCTCCTTGACCGCCGCCACCGCCGCGGAAGTCCGTAGGGGGTCCACCGTCAGAATGGGGGAAACCCCCAGGGCCTCCAGAATCTTCTCTATGCTCAACTTCGGAACCGTCCCCCCCATCATGGTGCGGCCGGTCCCCGGATGGGGCTGGTGGCCGGTCATGGCGGTCGTGGAGTTGTCCAGCACGCAGATGACCTGCCGGGACTGGTTGTAGACGGCGTTCACCACCCCGGTTATACCGGATGCAAAGAAGGTGGAATCACCGATGAAGGAGAAGCACAGCCGGTCCCCCTCGTTGTGGTACAGGCCCTGCGCCATGGTCACGTCGGCCCCCATGCACAGGCAGGAGTCGCACATGTCCAGCGGGCTTGAGTTGCCCAGCGTGTAGCAGCCGATGTCCCCGCAGAAGGCAGTCTTCATGCCCTTGGTCGCCAGCTTGACCGCGTAGAAGGCCCCCCGGTGCGGGCAGCCCGCGCAGAGGACGGGCGGACGGGCGGGCAGCTCGGGCAGCCGTTCCTGCCCCGCCTCTCCGCCAGAATGGGCAAGGCCGATGAATTCCGCGATGGCCCGCCGCACGCTTTCCACCGTGTTCTCCCCGGCCTCAGCCGTGCTCCCGTCCAGCTTGCCGTGGATGGCGGCATCCAGATGGAATTTTCCTTCTATATATATAAGCTCCCGCTCCACAATCGGGTCAAGCTCCTCGACCGCGAGGACCTCCCCCACCTGCCGCAGGAACGAACAGGCCATGACCTCCGGGAAGGGATACGGCGTCGCGACCTTGAAAAGCACCAGGTTGCCGAGGGCGGAATTGTCTGGGTTCTCCGCGCGCAGGCCCTCCAGGGCCTCCCTGACATACGCGTAGCTGATTCCCGAACAGGCGATTCCGAAGCTGTCGCAGCCTGAACCGGAGGGGGCGTCGCCGAAGGGGCGCTCTATCCGGTTCAGGGGATAGGAGGAAAGCAGCTTGGGCAGGACGTGCTCGTTCCGCTCGAAGATCCGCTTGTGGTTCAGGTAGGAGGCGCGGGGGAAGATGACCCAGCGGGCCGTATCCTTGACAAAGCTGCCCCGTTCCCGCTGCTTGCCCAGGGCGGGAATTTCCATGCTCTCGTAGGCATGGCAGACCCGGGTCGTCGGCCGCAGGATCACGGGCGTATTGTAGCGCTCGGAAAACTCGAAGGCATCCTGCACCATGCGGAAGGCTTCGGCCGGCGATGACGGGTCAAAGACCGGCATCTTGGAAAAACGGGCGAACTCCCTCGTGTCCTGTTCTGTCTGGCTGGAGATGGGGCCGGGGTCGTCCGCGCTGACGATGACCATGCCGCCC
>CAMJAJ010000119.1 GCA_946403565.1 uncultured Treponema sp.
GTCTTTCGTATACAGGGCGGAAAGGGGAACTACAACGCCTGTTTTCCTTTCCATAAGGAACATTATACCATACTTTCCATCAAAAGCAAGGAAAAGAGGGACAGGCGGGGGAGAAAAAACAACGGTTTAAGGGAAAATAAAGACGTCCGGCGGGTCTGGCAGGCGCCATCCGTGGCGCCTTTTCGCTGCTCTGCAGCGCGCTCATTCCGCTTCAATCCTTGCAAATTCATTTAAAACAAAAAAGGCTTGCCGATATGACAAGCCTTTACTTCGCCCCCTGCAAGGATTGCCCTCCACGTCCGGACTTCCTGTCCGTCCGCTCCGGGACGGCTCCATTCGCTGACGGCGCCATCCGTGGCGCCTTTTCGCTGCTCCGCAGCGCGCTCATTCCGCTTCAATCCTTGCAGGTCAAACTGGAAACGAGGGGGACTGGGACATAAAAAAAGCTCCACCCGTTTGGGTGAAGCTTTAAGCGCCCCCTGCAAGGATTGAACTTGCGACAGACGGATTAACAGTCCGTTGCTCTACCAACTGAGCTAAGGGAGCAAGTTGGTGTTGATGTAAGTGATTCTATAGGAAACGCCGCGCAGTGTCAAGAGCTAAACGGCTTTCTTTTTGAAAAAAGTCGCCCGAATGTGCATAATCGGTCACAAGTGGAGAACGCATCCCCGTGGGATGCGTCCTGCTCCATACGCTCTTAGGGGGGGGGCTCATGAAAACTGATTTCCCTGTTCCCGTATCGGTTTTTCTTGATGAAAAAAGGAATATGGTGTACAATAAGAAAACACTTGAAAGCAACTAGCCGGAGGTCCTGCATTTATGGAATCGACAGCCTTTAAGAAGATATTTGACACCTTGCCCCAGGCTGTGGTTGTCGCCGGTCCGGTATATGACGAGAAGAAGGAGATTGTGGACGTTAAGCTGGAGTACCAGAACAACAGCTTTTCCTACATGACCAACCATGCTTTCAAGCCCAATATCCTGCTCTCCCAGTTCCAGGACAAGATGAGCGGTGACATAGACTGGCTGCAGCTGTTCAAGACCTGCGTGTACGACAACCGGATTCTTGAGCGCACCTTCTATTCCTTCCTGACCAAGTGCCATATCAAGATGGTCGTCACTCCGATAGACGACTGCTGCGTCACCATCATGCTCTTCGACGTGAGCAAGGGGACCGAGACCGAGATGCAGCTCCGCCGGCAGAACGAGCGACTGGCCGCGTTGACCGAGGAGCTCAGCATAAGCCGGGCCAACCTCCAGTCCAAGTTGGACAGCGTGAAGGTGCTGAACGAGCAGCTGCGCTATTCCGTCTACTACGATTCGCTGACGACCCTGCACAACCGGGCCAGCCTGAGCAACGCCCTGTCTTCGGCGATAGAGGATGCCAGGTCGAGCGGCGGAAAGTTCGGCCTGCTCTTGGTGGACCTGGACAACCTCAAGCACATAAACGATTCCCAGGGACACAACGTGGGAGACGAGCTCATCATCAAGTTCTCCAGCCTCCTGCACGCCCTAGAGACTTCCTCCATCTCCTGTTTCCGCTTTTCCAGCGACGAATTCTTCATCCTGATGAAGCACCTCAAGTCCGCGCAGCCGCTTGAGAATATCGGGAACGAGCTCCGCCGGAAGGTGAACGACATGGGGGTGGGCCTGTCCGGCGGCCTTGCGATTTTCCCCGATGACGCGCAGTCCGATGAGGAGCTCCTGCGCTATACCGACCTGGCCTTGAGCGACGCCAAGAAGCAGGGACGCAACCGGATCTGCCATTTTGAGCGGCAGATAAAAGAGGTCTTCCTGCACCGTATCGACATGGAGAACAAGCTGTCGGAGGCCCTCAAGAAGCGGCTCTTCCAGCTCTACTACCAGCCCCAGTTCGAGGTTTCCACCGGCAAGCTGCGTGGCTTTGAAGCGTTGATACGCTGGCATGACAGCGAGCTGGGCTGGGTAAGTCCGGAGAAGTTCATCCCGCTTGCGGAGGAGTCCCGCCTGGTCATTCCGATCGGCGACTGGGTCATCGACACCGCCCTTATGACCCTTTCCCAGTGGGAGCGGGACAAGGGCTTTGATGGAATCCTCAGCGTGAACATCTCTCCCCTGCAGTTCAAGGACAAGGGCTTCATGAAGAAGCTCCAGGACAAGGTCCTCTGGTCCAAGGTGAACCCCAAGCACCTGGAGCTGGAGATTACCGAAGGGGTGCTCATAGACGACTTTGAGGAGATACTTGCCAAGCTGAACCAGATCAAGGACATGGAGATAAGCATCTCGCTCGATGACTTCGGTACGGGCTACTCCTCCATCCGTTACCTGCGGGTCCTGCCCATCAGCACGCTCAAGATAGACAAGTCCTTCATCAAGGACATAACCCTCCAGGGCAACAAGGAGACGGACATAACCGAAAGCATCGTTTCCATGGTGGCCAAGATGGGGCTGGATACTGTTGCCGAGGGGGTGGAGACCTCCGAGCAGTACGAGACGCTCAAGGGCTTCGGGGTGAACAAGGTGAACGTGCAGGGCTTTTTGAAAGGCAAGCCCATGCCCAAGTACCTGTGCGACAAGATCCTCTCCGGCGACACTGACGCAATCCTTTCCCTCGAAAAGGACATGAAGGACGCGTCGACTGCCGCGGGTGCGTAAAAGGATATCGGTAGCAACCCCTTGCTGATTGCAGGGGAATTCCTATGCGTTCAGGATTCGGATTGTCGTCGATTCCGTGACGGCGAAGGAGGGGTTCCCAGCCTCTCCCCGGGCCTCGGCCCCGCTTACCCTGAGCAGCTGTCCTCGCGTGAGGGTCCAGAAGCCCTTTGCTCCGGCGACGGGGTCTCCTTTCTTTGCTGACAGGCTGAACCGCCGCTTCCCATCGCACAGCACGAACCTGATCCTGCCAGCCTTGTTGAGCATGGCGTCCGAGACGACCCGGGCCGTGAAGCTGCCTTCCGGGGCGGCCGCCTGTACCGGGCCCGAGTCCTGCGCCTGGTCTTGGGGTCCCTGCTCTTGCCTCGAGTCCGGTGCCCGCGCTGGCCCGGCGTTTCCCTGTCCGGCCTGCCCCGCCGTCCTTTGGAAGATGAAGTAGGCCATCTTGACGCTCCTCCTGTCCAGTCCAGCCGCCTCCGCGAGGGAGTTGGCCGGTTCCACCGGGTCCCATTCCCCTTCCGCATGGCAGGTCGTCCCTTCCCCCAGCTGGAGGGCGGGGCAGGGGGCGTGCCCATCCGGGCATGATGGGGCGCTGGCGTCCGGACAGGGGGCGAGCACCCGCAGGTCGCTCCTCCGTGAGAGCAGGGCGTCCCGTACGGCGATGAGCTCCCTGCTGCTTTTGGTCTGGGCCGGTTCGCAGAGGATCAGGAGGGCGTCTTCTTCCATGCAGTCGTCGAGCACCCGTTCGATGCAGGCCGTCCTTCGGGCAATCCGGTCCGCCGTGTCCTGCCATAGCTCGTTGAGCGAGTGGCAGAAGATGGCGATGGAAAACTTTCCCTCGCTGGCAAGCTGCTGGCTGCTGGGGTTTCCGCCGATGTCGCAGGCAAGGGCTTCGCTGTGCGTGTCGGGAAAGTCGCGGGAGAAGATCTTCCGGGCCAGCGAAAGGGCCTTTTCGGAGTGGTCGGCATGGCAGACCGAGAGGGCTTCCCCTTTCAGGCGCAGGCGCTTGATCAAAAAGTCGCAGACTGCGGCGGAGGCGGGGCCGGGCCCGCTCCCTATGTCCAGGATGGAGATTCCGTTCCTGCCGTTTGTGCTGGCTTGGGGCAGGACGCCGGCAGGAAGCTGGGCGAGTATATGGGAAATCTGCTGGTAGGAGACCGGCCAGTAGTAGAGCAGGTAGGCGGAAAGCAGGTCGTTTTCTTCCATATAATGGCTTCCTGCCAGCTCCCGTTCCCCGGTCAGTCCCCGTTGCAGGCGCAGGAGGGCACGTGCCGTCCGCTGCCGTCCGGGTGCCTTGTCCGGGGCCAGGTAGATGAGTGTCTTGATGTGGCGGTTCAGGCCGGTGTTTTCCATTTGCAAAATTATAGCACAAGCGGTATTATTTAACCAGACATGCTGAGCATTATAATACCGGTCTACAACAGCGAGGAATTCCTGGCTGCCTGCATTTCATCTGTGCTGGCGCAGAGCTACCGGGACTTTGAGCTGATCCTCGTGGACGACTGTTCCACCGACACAAGCCTTTCCATCTGCGAATCCTTTGCGAAGGAGGATTCCCGCGTGAAGGTCCTCCACCATGCCGAGAACAAGGGCATCTCCGGCACCCGCTACGACGGCTACCTCATGTCCACGGGTGAGTACGTGAGCTTCGTGGACAACGACGACCTTCTTGTGCAGGGGGCCTACGAGCTTATGATGTCGGACATAGACGGCTGCGATATGTCGGTCGTCGGTTCCCTGCTGGTGAACGGAGATGAGGCTGAGCGACGCTTTGCAGAGCTTGCCGGCAGTCCTTGCGGAAAGTCGGAGGTCATGAGCGGGCTGGCGGCCTACGAACTGCTGAAGTCCGGCCGCTGCGAGTACGGGGACATCGGCGGCCCCTGGGGAAAGGTGTTCTCCCGGTCCCTGGTGGAGCGGACGCTTGCGCTGACCCTTGCCTACAGGGACAGCCTGCCCTGGTCGTATTTCGAGGACTGCCTGTTCATCCCCCTCTGCTATCCCCTGGCCCCCAGGGTGCGGCTGCAGCAGTTTCCCGGCTACCTGCACCGGGGCGGAGGCCTTTCCCGCCGGAACCGGCCCACTCCCTACCTGTACGGCTGCGTAGGGGCGGGCAACGTCGTGCTGGACTTCTACCGGGAGCGTTCGTATGACCGGCTCTACGACCTGTACATCGGACAGCACCTGGTCTACCTCCAGAGCATCTGGTACCGCACCGACCGTTTTGAACAGGACGCGGAAAAGCGGGACCGCTACCTGCGCGAGATAGAGGAGTCCTTCGCACGCTATTGCGGCGACTGCCTGCGCTCTCCCACCGCATCCCTTTCCGTCAAGCTGTCCGCCTTCCTCTTTGCCCGCTGCCGTCCCCTGTGGAACCTCGTGATAGGCCGCCTGGTCCTGTCCAAGAAGTATCCCGGCGTGGACCCCGCCCAGCGCTGACGGGGCGGCTGGAAAACACTTTTTGCCGTATGCGGCCGTCATAAGAACCTCGCCGGGGCAGTTTCAAAAGAAACCGACTTTTGAAACCGCCACCGTTGCTTTTTTGCAGAGATGCATTATAATGGATATATATGGAAGACGTTGCAATCATCGGTAGAAAGACCTTCTTCATTGCCCCTGATGCGGGGCTGCTTCCTCGTGTCCAACTTGAGCGGCTCATGTCCCATGGATACGAGGCCTATGACGTGGCCGACGACACGCTGAAGGCCGAACTGAACCGAAAGATATACAACATGCTCACGATTG
>CAMJAJ010000120.1 GCA_946403565.1 uncultured Treponema sp.
CCCTGTACTTCTGCGTCCGCCTTGAACCGGGCATGAAATTCCCCTATTCCCACATAACGGGATGCTCCCTGAGCACGAGGGACATCGCGGACACGGAGATCTTCCTTCCCCATCTGGATGCGGACATGAAACGGCTCGTGGAACAGCTTTTCAAGGCACCGTCCTTTGGACAGCGGATTGAATCGTTCTGCTCCTACCTCCTGACCTTCCCCACCGAGGAGCTTTTCGTGCAGCCCAGCCTGATGGACATGCTGCACCGCATCTATTCCGCACGGGGCAACGTGAACATCCGCGAAATGGCCGACACCGTATGCTATTCGGAACGGCAATTCTCCCGCATCTTCCAGCAGGCGCTGGGCTATTCGCCCAAGACCTTTGCCCGCATCGTCCGCTTCCAGCACGTGATAGGCCAGATACGGCGGCTCGCGGGGGCCGGGCTGGAGGCCGCGAACATGCGGATGTCGCATTTCCTTTCGGGCCTGGACTACAGCGACCAATCCCATTTCCAACGGGAGTTCAAGGACTTCACCTCGCTCACGCCGCGGCAGTTTGCCACATTCGCCTACAAGCGGAAGCAGGACTCCAAGTGCGCCGCCTGCGCAGGCAGGGGGAACTGCTTTGACAGCCCCCTGCATGAAACGTACGAAAGCATGGGAGGCGGGACATGAACGAGGACTCCCTGTACATCCACTCCTTCCTCATGCACAACGACATTCCCTTCCTGCGTTACTTCCATCCCGCATGCCGGACCCTCAAGGAATGGCAGGGTACGGTCAAAAAGCTCAATGCCCGGTGCACGGCGGTGTTCACCACATTTGCCTGCTGCGAAGAACAGGGACGGTTCATCCTGAAGCTTTCCGCCAGCGCCAGCGAGCAGGCCTTTCCCCCGCAGGAGCGGGAGCAGGCCGTCCTCGAAAGCCTCCGCTGCCGTGCCGAAAACTTCTGCACGCTCTCCCCGCTTTCGCTGGTGTTTGACCAGGCCCATCGCTGCTGCCTTTCCGTCGAACAGTCCCTCCGCACGGAACAGCGGCTGTGCTTTCCCTGCGCCGATGCCACGGAGAGCGTCGTCTTGAACACCTCCGACTTCCTCGGCCGCTTCATCCCGGCCGCCGGCATTGCGCTCGTGGACTGAGCAGGATCCGCCGCACGGGGCCCCGGCACGGTGGTCAGCAGCATGCCTTTGCAGGCGCCGTCCGTTTTTTTCAATACTCTTTCCGTAAAATGCCGCACACTGCTTCTGTTCCGATCATCATGGCGGAACAAGGAGATTGTATTATGGATACGGAATTCAAGAGGACGAATGTTCATGGTGGTGCCGCTTACGAGGACTTTGCGGGATACGCACGCATAGCCATCGCAGGCCCCTTCGCCTATGTGTCTGGGACTACGGCCGTAACTCCCGAGGGGACGGTCTACGGCGAGGGCGATGCCTATGCCCAGGCCAAGTATATCTTTGACAAGCTCGTGGGCCTGCTCAAGAAGAACGGCTACAGCTGCGAGGAAGTGGTGAAGGTGAACATCTGGACGACGGACGTCTCCAAGAACAACGACATCACCAAGGCGTACTCCGAGTACTTCAAGGAGTTCCGTCCTGCCTGCACCTGGATAGGTGTCGCGTCGTTGAACCGCCCCACCCAGCTCGTCGAAATCGAGATGCAGGCCATCAAGGGTGCGAAGATTGCATAATTCCTTTGCCCCGCCAAGGCTGCAATGGGGTAGTCTCCCGCGGGGCGTTTTCATCAGGCAAGCAAAAGGGGGCTTGTTATGAGCAGAATTCAAGAACATCCTATTCTAGGAACATACGACAAAGGCGAACCCGTCCACTTTACGTTTGACGGCAAGGAGCTGACGGGCTTCGCAGGAGAGTCCATCGCGGCAGCCCTCAAGGCGAACGGCGTCATGGTCCACCGGTATACAAGCAAAGGGCATAAGCCCCGCGGCGTGTTCTGCGCCATAGGCCGATGCACGGACTGCGTCATGATCGTGAACGGTCAGCCCAACGTACGGACGTGCATCACGGAACTTGAAGACGGTATGAAGATCCAGACCCAGTACGGCGTCGTTCCTAAGGAAGACTGTGACTGGGCTTCCCGGTAAGCCAGGGGGTAGCTATGAAACGGCATGAACTGATTGTAATCGGCGCAGGCCCGGCGGGACTGAGCGCCGCAATAGAGGCGAAAAAGAACGGCATGGACGTAATCGTCTTTGACGAGAACGCGCGTCCGGGAGGCCAGCTGTTCAAGCAGATACACAAGTTCTTTGGCAGCAAGGAACACCACGCAAAGGAGCGGGGCTTCATGATCGGCCGCTCCCTGCTCTCGGAGGCGGAGGGTCTTGGCGTTCGGGTTGAACTGAACGCCACGGTCCTCGGCATTTACGAGAACAAGGAAGTCACCGTCAAGAAAGGCGGCGAGGTGCAGCACTACAAGGGCGACTACATCATAATCGCGACGGG
The DNA here is from genome assembly GCA_946403565.1 of uncultured Treponema sp. The sequence goes on from CAMJAJ010000120.1 coordinate 2,456, forward strand.
TGCGGCGGAGAACATGATTCCGTTCAAAGGCTGGGACACGCCCGGCGTAATCGGCGCAGGAGCGGCGCAGGCCCTGATGAACCTGCAGGGCGTACAGCCGGGCAAGAGGATCTTGATGGTGGGAAGCGGGAACGTCGGCCTTGTCGTGAGCTTCCAGCTCCTGCAGGCGGGCTGCGAGATTGCCGCCGTCATAGACGCGGCCCCGCGTGTCGGCGGATACGGAGTGCATGCCGCAAAGGTGGCACGAACCGGAGTTCCCTTCTATCTTTCGCATACGGTTGTCGAGGCCAAGGGGAAAGACCATGTCACGAGCGCGGTCATTGCCGAGGTTGACAGCCACTTCAAGCCCATCCCGGGAACGGAGAAGGAGCTGGATGTGGACACCATCTGCATTGCGGTCGGACTCAGCCCGATGAGCCAGCTTGCGAGCAACGCCACCTGCCAGATGGCGCTCGTTCCCGCAAAGGGCGGAAATGTCGCTACCCTGGACGAGTATGGCCAGACATCCGTCCCCGGCATCTACTGCGCGGGTGATGTCGCCGGCATAGAGGAGGCCAGCTCCGCGATGATCCAGGGACGGAACGTCGCGAGCCACGTCTGCATGAAGGCGGGCTACATCAGCGAGGACCAGTTCTGCACGAAGTACCACGGCTTCCAGGCCGCGCTCGGTGAGCTGCGGCAGGGCATGTTCGCCCCCAAGAACAAGGGCCGCAACGACTGGGTCTGCACCGACGAGGGCTACCCCATCTCAAAGAACCTGCTTTCCCACGGATTCGTGACGGAGGAGGAGATGAAGGGCTTCCCTGCCGCCAGCTATGAACGGGACGGAATTCACCCGGTCATCGAATGTACGCAGAACATTCCCTGCAACCCCTGTCAGGAGGCTTGCAAGTTCGGCTGCATCATGGTCGGGACGAACATCACGAACATACCCGGGGTGGACGTAGAGAAACGGTGCACGGGCTGCGGGATGTGCGTCGCAAGCTGCTCGGGGCAGGCGATTTTCCTGGTGAACAAGAACTTCGAGCCGGGATATGCGACCGTGGCGTTTCCCTACGAGTTCCTGCCCATGCTGCAGAAGGGCGACAGGGGCAAGGCCCTGGACCGCAGCGGCAAGCCCGTATGCGATGCCGAGATCGTCGACGTGAAGCAGTCTCCGGTCATGGACAAGACCGCCGTAGTGACGATGAAGGTGCCTGTCCAGTTCGTGAACAGCGCACGGTTCTACCGCCCCGCAGAGGGCAAGTGAGGTGAAGCATGGCAAAGTTGGTTCGCACAAAGAGGGCCGAGCCTTTCGTTGAGAAGCCCGGCGACGACATGATAATCTGCCGCTGCGAGGAGATAACCCGTGGAGAGATCCGCCGGGCGGTGCATGACGGCATGAGCACGATGAACGAGGTCAAGCGCTACCTCCGGAGCGGCATGGGCCTGTGCCAGGGGCAGACCTGCCAGCGGCTCGTGCAGGGAATCATCGCGGGTGAACTGGGGATGAATCCCAGCGATGTGGGGATGATACAGGGACGCGCTCCCGTCCGTCCCGTGGAGATCCAGACCTTCAGCAGGAACGTCACGGACGTTCAGGAGGTGTAACATGGCTGACAAGAGAACGGCTGACGTAATCATAATCGGCGGAGGCATCATGGCATGCTCCACGGCCTACCGCCTTGCAAAGAACGGCATGGATGTCCTCGTCCTTGAGAAGAAAGAGATAGGCAACGGGGGTTCCTGCCGCAATGCAGGCGGCGTGCGCCAGTCCGCCCGCGACCCCAAGGAGCTTCCGCTCGCCATGTATGCGGTCGCCAACATCTGGCCGGGACTGAGCGACGAGCTTGGCGTGAACGTCGAGTACGTGCAGAAGGGCAACATCCGCCTGGGACTCACGGAGAAAGACATCAAGGTGCTGGAGGCGCACACCGCCAAGAGCACCAAGGTCGGGCTTGACGTGAAGATGATTTCCGGAGATGAGGCACGGGAAATCTGCCCCCACATGTCCAAGGAGATAATCGCGGCGAGCTGGTGTCCGACGGACGGCCATGCAAACCCGCTCAAGACGACGCTCGGCTATTACCGCAAGGCGCTTGAACTGGGAGCAACGTTCATCACCGGAGTGCGCGTGCTCGGCCTGCAGAAGGTGAAGGGGCGGGCACGGAAGGTGCTCACCGATGACGGCGTGTACGAGGCCCCCCGGATCCTGCTCTGCGCAGGCTACGAGTCACGGGCCATCGCCAACACGGTCGGCATAGACGTGCCTGTGGAACGGCAGTTCAACGAGGTGCTCGTCACCGAGGCCATGCCGCCGATGTTCGACATCATGCTCGGTGTGGCGGGCGGCGAGTTCTACGGGCATCAGAGCGAGCACGGCAGTTTCGTCCTTGGAGGCAACTCGGGCTTGCAGGCGTTCATGTCCAACAATGCGGGAGAGAACTTCGTCACCAACTCGCTCACCGCCCCGAGCATATCTCGCGGCATAATGCGGTACTTTCCCTGCCTTAAGGACGTGAAGGTCGTCCGCACCTGGAGCGGACAGTACGACCAGTGCATCGACGTGCTCCCTGTCATTGACAACGTGAAGGAAGTCCCGGGGCTGACCGTCGCGTTCGGATTCAGCGGCCACGGCTTCGGAATCTCGCCCGCGGTATCGCTCGCCCTCAGCGAGCTCATAACCGAGGGAAAGTCGAGCACGATAGACATAAGCCAGCTCAAGTACGACCGCTTCAAGACCAAGAGCTGAGCCACTTTGATGCAGGACATCAAAGTGCAGTGACCAACAGCATATATTAAAAAAGTCCCCAAACCTCTTTGCCCCGGCAGCCTTCTTGTGTGCGAGGTTGCCGGGGTTTCTTTCTACATACCT
>CAMJAJ010000121.1 GCA_946403565.1 uncultured Treponema sp.
GGACACATGCGGCCATAGTGGGTATAGTGTACGTCGCGGACCTCGAATCCTGCCCTGTCGCGGGAAAGTCCGCCCGGTCCCAAGGCGTTCAGCCTGCGCTTGTGCGTAAGCTCGGAGAGGGGGTTGCACTGGTCCATGAACTGGGACAGCTGTGACGAACCGAAGAACTCCTTTATGCAGGTGACGATGGGCTTTATGGAAATCAAGTCCTGGGGCTTGATCGTGTCCATCTCCTTCGTGTTCATGCGGTCCTTCGCAATCCGCTCCATGCGGGCAAAGGCAGTCTTGAACTGGACCGTCAGGAGTTCTCCCACGGAACGGATGCGGCGGTTGCCCAGGTGGTCGATGTCATCGGGCTTGCGGACGCCGATGAAGACCTCGATCAGCTGCCTCATCGTCAGGATGATGTCGCGGGGAATCAGCACGGTCTCACTGCCAGAGCCCTTCTCCTGCTCGGGCGCAATCTTGACACCGTCGTAATGCTTGGAATCGTAATGCTCGAAGGTCATCCCGAGCTTGTAGCGTCCGACCTTGCCCAGGTCGTAGCGGCGGGATGAGAAGAACAGGCCCTTGATCTCCTTGTCGGCGGTCTCGATGGTCGTCGCCTCATCGGGGCGAATCACTCCGTAGACCTTGATAAGGCAGTCCTCCCGTGAAGGCTCGTCTATGTCGGCACGCGCGCCGTCCTTGCTGAAGATGATCTCTTCCTTATTGAAGCAGTTGACGATTATCTCGCTGTTCAGCGACGGGTTCTTCTCCTGGTCGTTGCCACCGTTCTTCCTCGCGTCGAACACGATGAGCCGGACGGAGGCAATGTTATTGGTGGCCAGGTCGTCCACGTCATGCGACTGGAGCTTGTGGCCCGCGCGGAAGAGGACCTTGTCATCCTTGACGACCGGGGAAGCAAGGACACGGCCCACCAGGGCGGCCCGCTCCTTGGAATCGGAATCGACGGCGACATCCTCGCTCTGGTAGAAGCAGTTGATGATCTTCTCGCGGGTGGAAAAGTCAAAGCCCGGCTTCGAGGGGTCGCTGATGGCGCGGAGGAAGATGGTTCCGAGAATCTTCTTCTTCCTGTCTATCTTGGCATATATGAGCTCTTTCTTCGCATCAATCTCAAACTCCAGCCAGGAGCCGCGGTAGGGGATGATGCGGCTGGAGAATACGCCCTTCTCGTTCTGGAAGATGACTCCCGGAGACCGGTGGATCTGGCTGACGACGACGCGCTCGGCTCCGTTCACGATAAAGGTGCCGCGGTCGGTCATGAGCGGCACGTCGCCCATGTATATCTCTTTCTGCATGATCGTGCCGGACTGGTTCAGGACGAGCGAGATGTTCGCCTTGAGCGGCACGTTGTAGGTTATACCCTTCTTCTTGCACTCAATCTCGGAGTTCTTAATGTTGTCAAAGTCAAGGCTGTAGGAATCAAATTCGAGCGTCATGCTCTCGTCCTGGCTGGTGATCGGGAAGGTGGAGGTGAACACCTCCTGCAAACCCTGGTTCTCCGGCTTCTCGCCCTTGGAGAGCTTCTCCCTCTGGATAAAGCTCTCATAGGAGGAGAGCTGAATATCCACCAGGTTCGGAAGGGGAAGGAAGTCCTCTATCTTCTTTCCGAAATACGTCCTTTCAATCTTCTTGCTTTTCGCGTACATCAAATTCCTCGCGGTTTTTCAGGACCGATTACCTCAAGAACCGCAGCAAGCAAAAACTTTGCTCTACACGAGATCTCGTAGGCTCTCACGGAAGTCCACATCCGTATGGAGGTTCATGACCGGCCCCATAATCCGGCAATCGACATTTCAAAAATACACAACAAACCTTTGGGGAAATTCCCCAAAGGCTTGCTTCAAGAGTTATACTATTTTAGTTCTTTCAGACGAACTGCTGCGGGCAATTTACTTCTTGCTCGCCTTTCCACCGGCAGCCTCGATGTCGGCAATCATCTTGTCGGCATCAGCCTTGGAAACGCCTTCCTTCAACGGCTTCGGCGCACCCTCGACGAGAGCCTTCGCCTCGCCCAGTCCCAGACCGGTGATCGTGCGGACAACCTTGATAACGCCAATCTTCTTGGCGGCATCGAAGGAGTCGAGCGTAACGGTGAACTCAGTCTGCTCCTCAGCAGCGGGAGCGGCAGGACCGGCGGCAACGGCAACGGGAGCAGCAGCGGTAACGCCGAACTTCTCCTCCATAGCCTTCACCAGGTCAGCAGCCTGCTGAACCGTCATGTTCGCAATCGCGTCCAAAATCTCATCATTAGAAAGTGCCATAATTGTCTTCTCCATATTAGGCCGGCAGTGCCGGTCTCTATAAGCCTCGCAGAGCGGAACCTACGGCCCCGCTTGACCTGCTTTCGGCTTTACCCGCAGACAGTAATCAGCACGTCGAAGCCTGACTGCGGTTTGAATAAAGGATAAACCAATTCGGAAACTGCGTTTCCGAATTGACGAAGCCGTGCCTTATGCGGTCGGGGCCTCAGCAGCAGGTGCCGCCTCGGCAGCGGGAGCAGCAGCAGCGCCACCCTCAGCCTGCTTCTTCTCGACGTAAGCCTGCAGGGTTGCGGCGAGCTGGCGGGCAGGTCCGTTGATGGCGGACATGAGCATCGCGATAAGCTGCTTCTTTCCGGGGAGCTTAGAGAAGGCCTCGATCTTGGCCTGGTCGTACAGCTCCTTCTCAACCCACGCGCCCTTTATGTCAAGGGTCGGGGCCTCCTTCTTGAAGTCAAAAAGGATCTTTGCGACTTCGTTCGCATCCTCCTTGACCATCGCGATGGCGGTCGGTCCCTTGAGGTATTCCGACACGGCGTCAATCTTCATCTCGTCGAACGCGACGCGGGCAAAGTTGTTCTTGAAAACCTTGAGCTGCGCGTCCTTCTCCTTCAGGCTGTGGCGGAGCTTGGTGATCTGCTCCACCGTGAGCCCGCGGTAGTCGGCGAAAATGAAGTCCTCATAGCCAGAAAGAATCTTCCTGGTCTCCTCGATGGCGGCCGTCTTGGCCGGCTGGAGCTTCTTTGCAAGTACTGCCATTACGCTTCCTCCTTGTGGTCAATCCAGACTCCAGGACCCATCGTGGAACTGAGGGAAACTGAACGGATGAAATCTACCTTTGCGGTCGCCGGCTTCTTGCGGTCCAGCTCCGTCAGGAACACGGAGATGTTCTCGGCGGTGTCCTTGGGATCCATAGAAACCTTTCCGACCGGGATGTGCACCACTCCGCCCTTGTCGGCGCGGAACTCGGTGCGGCCCTTCTTAAGCTCGGCCACGGCCTTGGCGATGTCGTTCGTGACGGTACCGGTCTTGGGGTTAGGCATGAGGCCCTTGCGTCCCAGGACCATACCCAGGCGGCCGACGTCCTTCATCATGTCGGGCGTAGCGACGGCGACGTCAAAGTCGGTCCAACCGCCCTTCACCTTGTCGATGAACTCGGTGGAACCGGCGTACATCGCACCCGCATCCTTGGCCTCCTGAACGCGCTCGTCCTTACAGAACACAAGGACGCGCTTCTCACCAGCGAACTGATGGGGGAACACCAAGGTGTCCCTCACAGACTGGTTCTTCTCCAGGTGCAGGCTTACGGAAAGCTCCACGGTCTCGTCGAACTTGACATAGTGGAGGTCCTTCACCAGCTTGGCGGCCTCAGCAATCGAATACTTCTTGGCGGGGTCGTACTTCTTCAGCGAATCAACATATTTCTTTCCGCGCTTCATTACTTGGCCTCCACTTCAACACCCATGCTGCGGGCAGTTCCGGCGATGATCTTCTTCGCAGCCTCAAGGTCGTTGGCATTGAGGTCGGGAAGCTTCGTCTTGGCGATCTCCTCAAGGTCCTTCTGCTTGAGCGTACCGACCTTGTCGCGGAGCGGGTTGCCAGACCCCTTCTGGATTCCGACAGCCTTCTTGATGAGGACCGCGGCGGGAGGAGTCTTAAGGATGAACGTGAAAGACTTGTCCTGGTAGACCGTGATGACGACGGGGATGATGAGCCCCTTCTCCATCTTCTTGGTACGGTCATTGAATTCCTGGACGAACTTGGGGGCAGGAACTCCATGCGGTCCCAAGGCAGGTCCAATCGGGGGAGCCGGCGTAGCTGCGCCCGCAGGGCACTGCAACTTGATAATAGCCGTCACCTTTTTCTGAGCCATAATATTTCTCCTGATGTGGTGTTAGCGAAAGGCCTCTGTCCAACGGACCGGCCTTTCTCCCATATTTCCAGGGCGGAAGGCAAGCCTCCCGGCCCATGAAATGCATAGCTGAACGCGTTCCAAAAGCAGGCGTCCCTGGAAGCGTTCCATCCCTCACCCGTGGGTGTCGCACGGGCTTGACCGATACGCCTAAATCTTCTCCACCTGCGTGACATCGACCTCGACAGGGGTCGCGCGTCCGAAAATCTGGACGTTGATGCGGAGCTTGTTCTTGTCGGTGAGAATCTCCTCCACCGTACCGCTGAACGTGGCGAACGGCCCCTCGGTAATCCTGACCTTGTCGTTGATGTCGTAATCCTGCTGGATGAGGTTGACCCTGTCACCCTTCACCTCACCGGTCTGCATAAGAATCCGGTTGTACTCGGCATCAGAAATGGGCTTGGGGCGTTCGGTCGGCTTGGTTCCGACAAAGCCGTTCACACCCTGAATCTTGCGGATTTTCGAACAGGGGTCTTTCCAGCCTTTACGGCCGTCAACGTTGTCGGGCTCATCCGGAAGGCACATCTCGACCAGCACATAGCCGGGCAGGACCTTCTCATTGCGCTTGGTGGGCTTACCGGACTTGGACAGGCCGATGACTTCCCGCATGGGAACCTTCACCGACCGCAGGAGGACGTAGGAATTCTGTCCGGACTGCTCCAGCTCCTGCTTCTCATCCGCTATGAGGGACTGTATGTTCCTTTCGACCTTCTGCTCGTAGCCAGTGTAGGTCTGGATAACATACCACTCGTAATTTCTTTTCTTTTCCGACATCTTTGCAACTCCCGTCCTCTCACAGGCCACAAGGCCAGCCACAGACCCAAAATGAAGGCGAACAGAAAAAAAAGAGGGCTTCCAAAGCCCTCACCAACCCCTAGAATATAAGCCTGAGAGCCTCAGTGAACAGCATATCAAGGAGTCCCAATATCAAGGCCACAACGACGGTCGAAATGATGACGACCTTCACCGACGCGATGGCTTCGCTCCGAGACGGCCACACGACCTTCGCAAGCTCCCCCATGCACTCCCTACAGAACTGGACTATCTTCTTCATTAATCAACCCCTTGAATACAGGCCAGGCAGGACTCGAACCCGCGACAACCGGTTTTGGAGACCGGGACTCTA
>CAMJAJ010000122.1 GCA_946403565.1 uncultured Treponema sp.
ATCGTCGGGAGGTCATTTCCGGCAGGAGCGGAGATGACGACCTTGCGGGCACCGGCCTTGATGTGCTCCTCAGACTTGGCCTTGGAGGTGTAGAAGCCCGTGCACTCGAGGACGACGTCGATTCCCATCTTTCCCCAAGCGGGAAGGTTGGCGGCATCGGGTCCCTTGCACTTGTAGATGACGATCTTCTTTCCGTCAACGACGATGTAGTTGTCCTCACCCTCGCCGTCGTGAGCCTCAACCGTGTGGTTCTTCTCGCCGATCTTTCCGGCATATCCGCCCTGGGCGGTGTCATACTTCAAGAGGTGGGCAAGCATCGTGGGGCTGGTGAGGTCGTTGATAGCGACAACCTCGTAGCCTTTCGCGCCGAACATCTGGCGGAAAGCCAAGCGGCCAATGCGGCCAAAACCATTGATAGCAACCTTTACATCTGCCATAAAAGTCAAACTCCTATATATAGAAATCGTTAGCATAAATGTACCGCTTTTCTGCAAAATGTTCAATAACAAAAAGCAAGGGCCGGCAAAAGGCCCGTCTGGACTTTTGAAACTGCCTCCATTATACTGTCCCCATGAACATCGTGATAATCGGGGCGGGATACACCGGGCTCCAGCTTGCCAAGCGGCTCATAAACGAAGGGAACAAGGTGACCCTGATCGACAACAACGAGGACAACATCCGCCACGTGTCCAACCAGCTGGAATGTACGGCGGTACTGGCCGACGGCAACGACCTGAAGGTGCTGGAGGAACAGGCGGGGATCGCCAAGGCGGACGCGCTGGTGACCCTCACCGATAACGATGAGATCAACATGATAACCTGCTCCATGGTGGACTCCGTGTACCCCAACCTGCTCAAGATAGCCCGCGTCAGGAACTACGCCTACTACGTGAACAGCAACGAGGCGACCAAGCAGCACGCGGACACCTTCTCCGGCAAGCACCGCCCCCTCTACGGCATAGACTTCATGATCCACCCCGACATAGAGGCCGCAGAGGCCATCGTCAAGGCAGTCGAGCACGGGGCGGTCAGCGACATCGTGACCTTCGGCGACAAGTTCGAGCTTGCCGCCCTCCAGATAGAGAAGGGCAGCGCCTTTGACTCCGTGCTCCTGAAGGACCTGCGGAAACTGGCCGAATTCAAGTTCATCGTCGTGTTCGTGGAAAGCGGGGGCAGTTCCTCCCTTCCCTCCGGAGACTCGGTCCTGAAGGCGGGGGACCGAATAGGCATACTGACGGAGACGGCGAACCTCCCCAAGCTCATGCCCCTCTGCGGGGCCAAGGCGAACGCGCTCAGGAAGATCGTGATGGTCGGGGCAGGACGGATCGGCACGCACATCGCCGACCACATCGTGGAAAAGACCAAGAAGCCCTTCTACAAGAAGCTCTTCGACGGTTCGGCGAACAAGAGCATAAAGAACTTCGTCATCGTGGACAGCGACAAGGCCCGGGGCAACGCGGCCTGCCAGCGCTTCCCCACCGCCCAGATCGTCCACGGGGACATAACCGACGAGAACGTGGTCAACGAGTGGGGGCTGGACACGTTTGACCTGCTGATCGCCGCCACCCACAACCATGAGATGAACATGATCATCTCCGCCTACATGGAGTCGCTCGGCGTCGAAAAGTCCATAGCCCTCGTGGCCCACTCGCAGTTCGCCGACATAGCCCGCAAGCTGGGCGTGAAGGTCCCCATCCCCCTGCGGGACACCATCGTAGACTCCATCATGAGCCACCTGCACGGCAAGAACGTGACGGGAATCCACACGGTCTCGAACGGCACCTTCGAGCTGGTGGAATGCGACCTGCCTTCCAGCAGCGCCTACACCGGCAAGCAGCTCAAGGACATTGCCAAGCATGGAGAATACCTGCTGCTGCTGATAAAGAAGATAGGGGCCGACGACTACGAGATTCCCGGCGGAAACACGGTCCTGAACGCGGGAGACCACCTGGTCATCATCGAAAAGACCGGGGACAAGAAGGTGCTGGAGCGGTTCAGCACCTGAGGCAGTAGCGGGAGCCGGAGTAGCCAGACACGCCCGCCGTCCGGGGCCGGGCCGTACCGTTGGGCCGGTGGGGCCGGGCAGCAACTGAGACGGCCTAGGCCTGGCCGCGCTTTCCCAGCTGGGCCAGCAGGATTTCCCGGATCTTCGCGGAGTCCAGCGGCTTGGTGACGTACTCGTCCATTCCCGCCTCCTTGGCCCGCTGCACCGCGTCGGCAAAGGCGTTCGCGGTCATCGCGATGACCGGCACCTCGCGGGCATCCGGCCTGTCCAGCGCGCGGATGGCCTGCGTCGCCGCATAGCCGTCCATCTTGGGCATCTGGATGTCCATGAAGACCGCCCCGTAATAGCCTGCCGGGGACTTTGAGAACCTGGTGACGGCCTCCTCCCCGTTCTCGGCATGCTCCACGACCACCCCCATCTTGGTGAAGATCCGAATGGCGATCTCCGTGTTTATGAGGTTGTCCTCGGCCAGCAGGATGGTCGCCTTGATCGGCTTGTCGGCGACGGCGGACTTCTTCGTGGACACGTCCTTCACGTCCTTCTCGTCGGCAATGTCGAGCGGTATGCTGACCAGGAAGGAGCTGCCCTTGCCCACGCGGCTGGACACCTGTATCTCGCCCCCCATCAGCTGCACCATCTTGTTCACGATGGAAAGGCCCAGTCCGGTTCCCGGCGTGGTCTTGTCACGCAGCGGGTTCTTGATGTCCTGGGAGAACTCGTCGAACATCTTCCGCTGGAACTCCTCGGTCATGCCGATTCCGTTGTCGGCGACGCAGACGTGCAGCTTCACCTTGGTATCGGAGACCCACTCCTGGTCCACAAAGAAGCTCACCGCGCCGCCGGGGTTGGTGTACTTGACGGAATTGGACAGCAGGTTCAGCGTCACCTGGTTCAGGCGCACCTTGTCCGCCATGAAGGCCTTCACCTGGGGCGGGGCCGCGTTGATGATGCAGTCCAGGCCCTTGTCGTGGCACATGGACTCCAGCAGGTTGCTTATCTCCCCGATGAAGGTGCCGTACGAGCAGGCCTCCGGGACCAGCTCTATCTTGCCGGAGTCTATCTTGGAGATGTCCAGCACGTCGTTGATGAGCGAGAGCAGGAAGTTGCCGGAGGTCTTGATCTTGGCCAGGTCGTTCGCCAGCTTGTCCTTCTGGTCCATGTCCTCCTCGGCGAACTGGGTCAGGTTCAGCACCGCCCCGATCGGCGTGCGGATGTCGTGGCTTATGCGGGAGACGAACTCGGACTTGGCGGTGTTGGCCATGTCGGCCCGGCGCAGGGCGTCCTCCAGCTCCTCCAGGCGGAACTGCTCCTGCCGGTACTGCTCGGTCACGTCGGAGACACAGCAGAGGATGTGGTCCTTGGCGGGGTCCAGGTAGAAGTACTGGACCATCTTGCGCAGCAGCTCGCCCCCCTCTCCCCGCCAGGGAAGGACGTTGGAATAGTGGGAGTCCTCCTCCAGCTCGCGCACGATGCTCTCGATGTCAAGCTCCTCGCGGGAGAAGCTTTCGCTGGAAGGGGCGATATGCCGCTCCACCGTCTGGTCCACATAGCTGTCGTAGTCCTCGTACTTGAGGTCCTCGTGGTCGGGCGAGCCGATGAAGCAGACTGTCTTTTCGGACGGATTGATGACCGCGATGAACTCGTAGACCACGTCGCCCAGGCGGTCCAGCAGGCGGGACATGAGCTCGCTCTTGGTCACGTCGGTCACGTAGCAGAAGAACTCTATGTCCTTGGTGCCCGGGTTCTCCTGCAGGCGGAAGTCGGTCTGCACCCACATGGCCTGCTTCTGCCCGCTGAAGCGCATGACGTAGGACAGCTTGGCCTTGCCCGCCGTCCACTCCTTGAGCAGGTTGGCCCGGTCGAACACGTCCTTGGCGGACTTGCCGTCGGACATGTAGCCCGAGAAGCCTTCACCCCGCCACACCATCTCGTCATAGGTCATGGCCCGCGCGGAGGGGTCTATCTCGGGGGTGGTCTCGATGAGGCGGTTCTGCGACAGGTTCACGTGGGCGGACATGAGGATGCCGCTCTCGCGCGAAAGATGGAAGTAGGCAAGCTCCTGCTCGTAGCCGCCGCTCTTCACCATCTGGTCGGTCACGTCGTAGGAGGTGGCGACCGCGCTGTCCCAGTCCCCGGCCGCGCTCTTGGAGGGGGTGGCCGAGATGCGCATGACGCGCTCGGTGCCGTCCTTGCCCAGGGAGATCCGTACGTCCATCTTGAACAGGCGGCCCTGGCGCAGGACGGAGAACATCTTGTGGATGCGGAACTTGTCCTCTGCCGACAGCAGGTCGTACAGGTACTTGGAGACCGCCACGTTGTCCCTGGACAGCCCGTAAATCTTGCGGCAGCGTTCAAAGAAGGGCGAGTCTATGGGGACGGCGGTCTCGGCGTAGAGGTCCAGCTCCCAGAGGATGAACTCCAGCGAGTCAAGGGCGGCCTTGTGCTTCTGCAGAAGCTCCAGCTCCTTGCTCTTCAGGAGGGACAGCTCGTCCTCCCGCTTCCGCAGCTCGCTGGCCCGCTCGTTCTCCGCCCGCAGGAGCTCCTCGTTCCGCAGGTAGTCGCTCACGTCCTGGAATATCGTGTACAGCTTGACGACCCTGCCGGAGGAGTCCGCCCGGCCGTACATGCTCGTCTTCATGTAGGAAGGTTCGTCACCCGCCCGCTTATAGAACTTTATGGTGCAGGAGGCGTCCTTGCGGCCCGCCTTCACTTCCACCAGCATGGAGGTGAAGGCCTTCTTCCCCTCCGAGTCGGTATGGGAGGACAGGATGTAGAGGGGGTCCTGCATGACCTTGGGGAAGCCCACGTCCTTCATGAAGCGGCGGGAATAGGGGGAGTCCACCACGGCCGTCTGCCGCTTGGTCAGGTCGGTCTCAAAGACGACCAGCTTGGCGTTCTCCATCGTCAGCTCGTAGACCAGCTTGGTGTCGGAAAGCTCCCCGCTCGCCTTCAGCAGGGCTTCGTTCTCCATCTTGCGGAAGACCGGCCCCATGATGACGAAGGGCAGGGACAGGAGGGAGGGAATGTACTGGCGCATCTGCTCCAGCGACACGTCCTCTATGCCGATGAAGCCCTTCATCTGACCGCCGTACTCCAGGGGAAGCACGATCATGGACGACGCGCCGCTTTCGACGATGAGGCCGTAGTCCGCAAGGATCTTCTTCTCAAAGAAGAGGACGTCAGCCTCGTCGTAAAAATAGGCCTCCGAGACGGAACAGCTGTAGGCGACGGCCTCGCCCTCCAGGAATATGCAGGAGGTCCCCAGGCTCGCAAAGCCCTCCGTCCGGCTCCCGTCG
>CAMJAJ010000123.1 GCA_946403565.1 uncultured Treponema sp.
GACTGGAGAAGGTCCCCGTCCAGCTGCGCAAGTACTCGGATTCCCGCAAGCTTGAGGTCGCCCTCATCGAGAACATCCAGCGGACCGACCTGAACCCCGTGGAGGAGGCAGAGGCCTACATGCAACTGATGCAGCTGGAGGGAATCACGCAGGAGGAGGTCGCCGAGAAGGTGGGCAAGAGCCGCCCCGCAATCGCGAACACCCTGCGCCTGCTCAAGCTTCCGGAGGAGATGCGGAAGGCGCTCGCCTCAGGGGAACTTTCCTCCGGACATGCCCGCGCCCTGCTTTCCGTGAGCGAACCGGCCGCACGCCAGAGCCTTTTCAAGAAGATCGTGTCGCAGGGGCTTTCCGTCAGGCAGGCGGAGAAGGAAGCCGGGGAACTCAACAACGGCCCCGTCCTCACGAAAAGCGCGAAGCAGGAAAAGGAGCGCGACCCCAACTATGCCGACCTGGAGCAGAAGTTCATAGAGGCCCTGGGCACCAAGGTGCAGATGAAGGGCAACTGGGACAAGGGCCAGCTGGTCATAGACTACTTCTCCCAGTCCGACCTGGACAGGATTTTCAATAAGATTGTGGGCAACACCGGTAGCTGAAAACCGTACGCGGTGGCCCCGACAAGGATCGAACCATGATAGACGAGAACGAACAGAAAAACATAGGCGTGCTGATCGACGCGGACAACACACCTCCAAAGAAGCTCCGTGCCATCCTGCAGGAGATTGCCGTGCACGGGCACATCATCACGAAGCGGGCCTACGGGGACTTTTCGCTGGACACGCTCAAGAACTGGAAGTACGAGCTGAACGACAACGCGATAATCCCCGTCCAGCAGTTCGCCTACACGCAGGGAAAGAACTCCAGCGACTCGGCGATGATCATAGACGCGATGGACCTGCTGTACACGGAAAAGTACGACTCCATTGCGCTCGTTTCCAGCGATTCGGACTTCACCAAGCTGGCGACCCGCCTGCGCGAGAGCCAGATCTACGTGTTCGGCGTGGGACAGAAGAAGACCCCCCAGTCATTCGTGTCCGCCTGCGACGACTTCATCTACATAGAGAACCTTTCCAACGAGGAGGACGAGGCCGCCGTGGAGGAGGCCGCCAAGCTCGCGGAGGAAAAGCTCAAGAAGAAGCCCGCCAAGCACCGGCGCAAGGGCCTGTTCATGCGCAGCACCGTGGAGACGATGAGCGACAAGCAGTTCCGCAAGATCTACAAGCTCCTGAACACCGCCTACGACAAGTACGCCGATGATTCCGGCTGGGCGGACGTAAGCGCGGCAGGTTCCTTCTTCAAGCGGCAGGACCCGGGATTCGACCCGGTGGACTACGGCGCCAGGAAGCTGACAGAGCTCATCGAGGACCTGGACGACGACTTTGAGATGCGGAAGGAACAGAGCGGCAGGGGAAGGCCCAAGTTCTTTTACCGTCCGGTGGACAAGTAGCCTTCTGGAAGCATGGGACTGGTCACCGCCGCATCGGTAATCGCATTCGTCACGACGGAGATGGATGACCTCCTGGCCATGTTCGTCCTGTTCAGCAAGGCAAACAGGAAACGGGAGGATACGGCCATCATCATCGGGAAGTACCTGGGCCTGCTCCTCCTCGTCGCGGCGGGAAAACTCGCCTCGTCCCTCCTGGCCATGCTGCCCTGCGAGCAGCTCCTGGGACTGTTGGGCGTGCTGCCCATCGTCATCGGGATACGTTTTGCGGTCAAGGAGTTCTCCAGCGAGAACGACAGCCAGGACGAAGGAATCGTCGTCCGCTCGCTGGGCCTTGCCGCCTTCATGCTGGAAGCCCTGGTCATCACGCTCGCGGGTGGCGGAGACAACATCGCCGTCTGCACGTCCTTCTTTTCAAGCCTGTCCCGCAGCGAGTTCATCCTGGCCTGCGTCGTCTTCTGCGCCATGCAGGCCCTCTGGTGCGTCATCGCCATCTCGGTGATAAACGCCGCCTCCATCCGCAGCTACATCGAGGAGTCCAAGGGTGTGATCATCCCCGCCCTCTTCATCGCGCTCGGCCTGTACATACTGGTCAAAAGCGGGGCCGTCGTCTGGCTCTTCTCGCAGGGGGGCCAAAGCTAGCCCCAGGCCGGGCCACATGCCGGCGCATACGGCAGCCCGCCGGGTAACACCCCCGCCCAACGCCAGGACATGCCACATGCCGTCCTAGGCCATGCCACATGCCGTCCTAGGACATGCCACATGCCGTCCCAGGCATGTGGCTACACGACGAGCCGGGCCTATTTCCCGGACCGCCTGAGCAGCTCCATGCAGCAGCGGGCATTGTGGTAGGAGGTCTTCCAGTTGCCGCCCTTCACCTCGCCCAGGGCGGGCCGGCCTTCCTTGGAGACCGCCCAGAACCACTCGCCGTGCTCCCTGTCCCGCTGGAAGTCGCGGATCCAGGTCCACTCCTTCTCCACGGCGGCGGCATACTTCCCGTCACCGGTCATCTCCCACGCGTTGTAGAAGCCGTTCAAGGCCTCCGCCTGGTTCCACCAGATGCGGACGGTCCGCCGCTCCCCCTCCTGGCTCATCGTGTCCTCAAAGCCGCCAGTCGCTCCGTCCCAGCCCTCGCGCAGGGCGGTATCCGCGACGGCGATGGCGACAGGGCGCACGTACTCCTTCAGGGCCGCATCGCCCAGGACCTCCGCCGCCTCCCACAGGAGCCAGCTCGCCTCTATGTCGTGCCCGTAGGAAATCTCGTCCTCCCCCGTCCGCGTCCAGTCGCGGCAAAAGTAGAGGTCCAGGTGCCAGTCCTTCCTGTTCAGAATCCTGTCCACGTGGACGCGGACCAGGTCTTGCAGCGCGTCCCCGACCGACTGCCGCTCGGCCTCCTTCTCCGGGTATACGAGGGGCAGGTTCCGGTAGAGGTTGGTGTAGGCCTCCATGACGTGCAGGTTTGTGTTCATGGACTTGTCGCAGTCTATGTCCTTGTCGCTGAGCTTGGTCTCCTTTGTGGGGCTCCAGTCCTCGCCCAGGGCCTCCCAGTAGCCGCCGTCCCGGCTATCCCGGGCCTTGTCCTCAAGCAGGCCGAAGAGCCACAGGGCCGAGTCCATGATGGGCCGGGCCGAACTCTCGTTGCCCAGCACCTCCTTGATTGCGGCGGCATACTCGGACAGGGCATAGAGGGCAAAGGCGTTCCCGTACACCTGCTTGCGGGTCACGAGCGGGCTGCCGTCCGGCCTGACCGACCAGTACATGCCGCCGTTATGTGTGTCCAGAAAGCTCTTCATCATGTAGGCGCAGGCCTTGCTGGCCATCTCCATGCAGGAGTAGGCCCGGTCCTTCATATCCCGGCCTTCCAAATCCGTGGCAGGGCCGTCCTTCAGGAAGCGGGCCGCCGCGCTGTAGGTCCACAGGAAGCGGCTCACCATGACGATGCCCCGCCATTCCGAGGGGTCGCCCCGGTTGTCATTGCCTATCGCGCCGTAGAAGCCCCCGTTCTCCTTGTCCCATGCCCACTGCTCCCAGTAGGGCAGGATGTCGTTCACAAGCTCGTCCCGAAGCTCCACAAAAAGTCTATCGTCCATATCGCATTCTCCATGTATTGAAATTGGCAGGGTTGCACGATGCCCAGTACAAGGCCGCCCGCTGCAGGATTGACCTGTGCCCGGCCACGCGGTGCAAGGCCACCCAGTGCAATGCCGCCTAGCGGCCCGCTTCAATCTTCCGCACTGAATCCCTGAGCAGGAGCCTGCCGCTGATCACCGTGTGGCCGCGTGCGTAGGGTTCCCCCGTCATCTTCTTCACCAGCATGTCCACCGCCGTCCTCGCCATGGCCACGGAATCAACCTCCACCGTGGTGAGGACCGGTTCGGAGGCCTGTCCGTCGGAAAGGAAGTTGTCGAACCCCACGACCGATATGTCCCTAGGAACGGAAAGCCCCCGCTCCTTGAGCAGGGCAATCAGCCTGCGGGCCGTTTCGTCGCAGTTGCAGACAAAGGCCGTGGGCAGGCGCTCGGGCAGCTTGATCGGCTCGTACAGGCCGTTCTGGTTCCGGTCGTTGATGATGTCGTCCACCTCCGCCCTGAGCCCGTTCTCCAGCATGGCCTTCATGAACCCCATGAAGCGGTCGGTGATGCTCGTGGTCGCGTTGAAGTTGCCCACGTACAGGATGGAGCGGTGTCCCTGGTTTATCAGATGGCGGGTCAACTGGTACTCGCCGTAGAAGTTGTCGGTGGTGACCGAGTCGCAGTCCTGGTCGTCCACGTAGAAGTCCAGGAACACGTTGTCCTTGTACTGTCTGGAAAAGAAGCGCGCGTAGTCCTCGCTCGTCTGCCCGAGCAGGATCACGCCGTCCACCTTGTGGTTCAGCACCACCTGGGGAAGGACCAGGTCAAACTCGTCCTTGCTGCTCAGCTGCTCCATGATGGCGTAGTAGCCCCGGGAGATGAGTTCCCGCGAGAGGGCGTTGTACATGGTCCAGTAGAAGGACGTGCTGCGCTCAAAGAAGTGGGAGGGAATGACCACGCCGACATTGCCGGTGGAATCCTCCCGCTTGGGCAGCTGGCCGCCCCGGGACTTCTGGGTGTAGCCCATCTCGTCGGCAAGCTCCTTGATCCGGGCGCGCAGGTCCTCGCTCACCCCGTCCTTGTCGGCGATTGCCTTGGAGACGGTGACGATGCTCACCCCCAGCTTCTCCGCTATGTCCGCCAGACGAACCTTCCGCCCGGCTTCAGTGTCCTTGTCCATGCCGTCTATTTTAGCAGATTTTAGCTAACTTAACAAGTAAATTTAGGGGATTTAGCCGATGTGCCCCGGGCCGCCCGGTGCGAGAGATGCCTCACAGTCCCAGGGGCGCGACCAAATGCGCAGTTCCCGGTGCGCGCGACGCCGCTCAGTCCCGGCTGGCTGCCGGGTCGCCGGTGATGGGAATCTGCTCGCCCAGGTAGGTAGGTTTCGCCCCCAGTGCCACGTACAGGAAGGCCTTGACCCGGGCCAGAAACTCGCGGATTTCCCAGCCGGCCTTTGTCCTGCGCGCATAGTGGAACTGCTCCGGAGCCTCCAGCGCAACGGCGTCCAGGCCCAGCTTGCGCGCGATGTAGACCGCCCGGCAGGTGTGGAACTTCTGCGTCACGATGACCGCGTCCTTGACACAGAACACGTCCCTTGCCCGGTAGGCGGTCTCGTAGGTGGAGAAGCCCGCATGGTCCAGGAACACGATGGAGTCGTCCGTCCCGTAGACCCGCTGCATGTAGGCGAGGATCTGGTTCACCTCGTCGTAGTCCTTGCGTCCGTGGTCGCCCGACACGAGGATGCGCTCGGCCTTGCCCGCCTGTATGCAGCGGA
>CAMJAJ010000124.1 GCA_946403565.1 uncultured Treponema sp.
TGCCGTCATCGCTCAGGTCCGCATCATCTATCGTTATATCAACCTTGCTGCCCAGAGCGAACGGAAGGCTCCTGCCGTCATCGCTCAGGTCCGCATCATCTATCGTTATATCAACCTTGCTGCCCAGGTTCTTGTCAGCCTTGGAGGAATCGGTGGAGATCTCGACGACCTCATCCCCCTCGCCCAGGAACCTACCCCAGACAAAATCAATGACAAAGGCCAGGACGGCGAAGACCACGGCAAACAGCAGCCCCTTCAGCAGGGAGGCACCGAAGCGATGGGTCACCAATATGCTTATAAAAAAAGAGAGGGCGAACCCTGCCGCGGCAGGATAGGCTATGTTTTTTACTTTAGGCATACACTATTCTCCTCAAACCCCTGTCCTTCTATCGTAAGGTAAAAATTCCTTAAGGTCAAGTTCAACTTGCCCATTTACCGCTTTTTTTTGCCCCCGACGAACTTCTGGAGGAAGGTGGAAACGCCGGAATTGTCCACATCGTCGGACCGCTCTATCCTGCCGACCAGGTGCTTTATGCAGACGGACGGCTTGGAGGTCGGATTCACTATCATGAAGGGCTTCTGCCTGATGACCGAAGCCTGCACGACCGGATCATCATAGATGAAGCCGATGTAGTCCACCTTGAAGTTCAGGAACTGACCGACAATCGTGATGATACGGTCGGAAATCCGCTTGCCCTCCTCCGCCGAGTGGACGCGGTTCACCAGCAGGCGGAGGTTCAGCTCCCGGTCAACAAGCTCCGTCGTTATGATCTTTATGATGCCGTATGCATCGGTTATGGCCGTCGGCTCCGGCGTCGTCACGATGTACACCTCATCGGCCGCGGCGACGAACTGGAGCACGTTGTTGGCAATTCCCGCTCCCGTGTCTATGATGATGATGTCGGCGTTGGAAAGCGAGGCGAATTCCTTCGCAAAGGCGTCCAGGTCCTCCTTGGAAAGGTTGGCCAGCTTGGAAAAGCCGTTCGCACCCGCGATGAACTTTATGCCGAACTCCGTATCCAAGACAATCTCGCTCATCTTCTTCTGGCGGTTTATGACCTGCATCAGGTTGTACTGGGGAACGATGTTCAAGAGGACGTTGACATTCGCCATGCCCATATCACCGTCGATCAGGATGACGGACTTGCCCAGCTGGGCATAGGCAATGGCCATGTTTATCGCAATGTTCGTCTTGCCGACACCGCCCTTGCCGCTCGTTATGGCGATTATCCGAGTCTTGTGGTTCTCGCCCTTTCCCATGGCCATGCGAAGCTCGCTCAACTGTTCTTCCATAAACTATATCCCTCTAACTAGAATCTCACTCACCAAGGCCGCCGGATTCCGGACCTTCCCCGGAACCGAACTTCCGCTCCAGATGCCCCACGTCCAGCTCAAAACCGTCCAAGTTCCTCAAAAAATAGACCGGATCGGCCCGCTTCAGCGTATGCAGGATCTCCTGCCCGACCGTAATCCATGAGACGGACTTCCTCCGCTCGTGCAGCACGCTCAGGACGTTGCCGTAGGTCTGGGTCTCGTCGCACTTGGTGATGATGACGCTCCTGAAGCCAAACGGCTCGTAGTTCTTGAATATCGTGTCAAGGTCCCTGCCCTTGGTCGTCGCCGAGACCGCCAGGTAGATGTCCGCCTTCAGGTTCCGCACGTCCAGCATCTTCTGCAGGTCGGAGATGTGCCCGTAGTCGGTGGGGCTGAAGCCGCTCGTGTCGATGAACACGAAGTCGCCCTTCGCCTTGGGGCCGACATAGATGCTCAAAAGGCTCTCAAGGTCCTCCTTGGAATCCACCTTGTCCACGTTCAGCTCCAGCACCTCGGCATAGCGCTCCAGCTGCTCCTTCGCCGCGACGCGGACATTGTCGGTCGTAATCATGTGGATCACCGGATTGCGGCCCGTCCCTTTCGCCTTCATCTTTATTCCGGCCGCCATCTTGGCAATCGTCGTCGTCTTGCCGATTCCCGTCGGACCTACCACGATGATGACATGGGGCTTCTTCTTTCCAGGGAAGCGGGGGGCGACGGAAACGTCCTCCCCTATCCAGTCGGCCACCTGCGACAGGACCAGCTGCTCGTCGTCCAGCTCCTCCAGCTTGAACTCCCCGCGGACCTTTTCCTTCAATTCCTCTATATAGGGCTTGGAGAACTCGTTCTGGTCCAGCAGGGACTCCAGCTTCAGCAGCGTCTTATGCTCGTCCTTGACGGTGGAGCTCTCGCTCACCTTGGACAGCATGGCCTCCATGCTCTCCAGCTTCTTCGCCATGTCGTTGAGCTTCACCTGCGTGGCGACGTTGTCCGTGACGCCCAGGCTCTCAAGGATCTTCTTCTTGGCCGAATCAAAATCGCTGCCGGACGAGGCGGCAGGAGCAGCGGCCTGCACCGGCCGGGGCGCATAGCCCATCGAGGGAGCGACAGGCTGGGAAGCCGCATAGGGCTGCATGGAGCCTGCCGCCAGGGGCCTCGTGCCGGAGGACATGCCGGCGCGGGAAACGGGGATGGGCTGCCCCGCCCCCATCCCGCCCTGGGGCAGGTCGTCAAACTTGTTGTCCTTCACCACATACTGGACACGGTACACCTCATGCTCGTGCAGCCCCAGGAAACCGGGCTTTATGATGACCTTGAAGTCCAGGATATCGTAGCTGTCGCCGTACTTCATGTACAGCTCTGTCTTTATGTCGTCAAGGCTCTTGCCCTCCGCGGTCCGGGGCATAAGGTTCTTACTGTACATCTATGTCCCCCAGCGTCTCCACCTTGACCTCACCGCCTGCGGCCATGACCTCGCTGATGGAGAGGACCACCAGGCCGGGAATCTCCCGGTCCGTAGAGGACTTCACGAGCTGGCGCACCTCGTCCACGCAGAGCACGACCGGCAGGAAATTGCGGTCGCGCACGGCGGCGATGGCCGAGCTCATCGCGTTTATGTAGCTCCTGCCGTCCACCGGGTCAAAGGCGACATAGGGCTTGCTGCCCGGCTGCTCCACCCGGTGCTCCAGGATCTTCTGGGAAAGCGGCTGGGAAAGCCGCAGGACGTGCAGGGTCTTCTTGTCATCCGTGTACTGCAGGCAGATCTGGGCGCCCAGGGCCTGCCTGACCTTCTCGGTGAGGAAGTAGGGATCCTTCGTAATCGGGGCAAAGTTCGCCAGGGTCTCAAGGATCGTGACCATGTTGCGTATGCTGACCTGCTCCTCAAGCAGGTTCTTGAGGACGGCCTCAATCTCTCCGTAGGAGAACTTGTGCTCGCCGGACAGGACCTCGTCGACGATGACCGGATGGGACTCCTTGATCTTGCCGATGATCGAGCTGACGGTCTGCCTGGTCAGTATGTCGGCGGCATGCCGCTTGATTATCTCGGTCAGATGGGTAGCAATGATCGTCGGCGGGTCGATGACCGCATAACCGGCCTTCTCCGCGTCCACGCGCTTCTCCTCGGGTATCCAGACGGCCTCCATCCCGAAGGCCGGGTCATGCGTCTTTTCGCCGGTGAGCTCCCGGTCCTTGGGCACGTTTCCCGTGTTCAGGCACATATAGTAGCCGAGCTTGAGCTTGGCCCTTCCCACCTCTATGCCGCGGATCTTGAAGGTGTACTCCTCCGGGTCGATGGACATGCTGTCGCGTATGCGGATAGGCGGCACGACCAGGCCCAGGTCCAGGGCCTCCTCGCGGCGAATCCTCGTGACGCGCTCCAGGAGCTCCGCCCCCTTCTCGCGGTCCACCAGGGGGACGAGCGTGTAGCCGAGGTCGAGCGAAAGCTCCGGCAGGTCCACGACGGGGGAAACATCCCCCGCGGCGGCCTTCTTGCCCCCGGCGGCTCCCGCGCCAGAGCCGCCCATCGCGGCGGCCCGCTTCTTCCGCTCCTCCTCCTTCTCTAGGTTTCCACGGATACGCCAGCCCGCGAATATAAAGAGCGCACCTATCGGGATAAGGACGACGGACGAACCGTTGTGGAACGCGGCACCCATCACGACGAGGGCCGCGCCGACTATCATGTAGACCGTACCGGAGACGGTGAAGTTCTTCTTGAGCTGCTCGCCCACGACCTCCTCGGAGCTGCCTCCCGTCACCAGGATACCGGTCGCGAAGGACAGCATCAGGGCAGGAAGCTGGGAGATGAGGCCGTCGCCGATCGTCAGGTGGGCGTAGCTTCCCAGGGCATCCTGGAAGCTCATGCCGCCGATTACCATGCCGGTTATGAAGCCGCCGATGAGGTTGAGCGCGGTGATGAAGATGCCGGCCTTCACGTTGCCGGACACGAACTTGGAGGCACCGTCCATGGCGGAATAGAAGTCTATCTCCTGGCGGATCAGGGCTTTCTTGCGGCTCGCCTCCTCCTCGGTGATGACCCCGGCGTTCATCTCGTTCTGCACGTCGAACATCTTGTTGTTCATCGCGTCCAACGTGAAGCGGGCCGTGACCTCGGAGACACGGGTGGCACCCTTGGTGACGACCAGCACCTGCACGACGATGATGATGATGAAGATGATGAAGCCGACCAGCTCGCTGTTGCCCGTGGCGATGTTGGCGAAGGCCTTGACCATCTCGCTCTGGGAGTTCATCATCGCGTTCATGTTCCTGTGCCCGTTGGCTCCGGTGAGAATGAGGCGGGTGGACGTGATGTTTATCGCCAGCCCGAACAGGGTGACGAGCAGGATGAGCCGGGGGAAGGACGTGAAGTCCGCCGCCCGCTTGGTGTAGATTACCGTAAGCAGTATGGTCAAGGAGAAGGCGATGTTCACGACCATCGCCAGGTCAATCAGTCCCTTCGGCAAGGGAATGAACATCATCAGGACGGTTATGACGACCGCCACAGCCACCAGGCTGTTCTGAGATGTAAGCAATGCATTTAAAAAACTGTTCCGCCTCTCAGGCATTTATTCCCACCCACCTGTCATTTTTGTTTATTTATATATCCTATATGGGCATATACCGTGGCGATGGCCTTGATATACGCCTCTGGGATTATATCACCAATTTCGGTTTCTGTATAGAGACCACGGGCCAGGGGCTTGTTTTCCACGATCGGGACATCGGCCTCCCTCGCTATGCGCCTCATGTTGAGCGCGGTCAGGTCCTCTCCCTTGGCCGTCACCTTGGGCGCGTCGTCCACATTGCGCTTCCATTCCAACGCGACCGCGAAGTGGGTCGGGTTGGTGATCAGCACGTCGGCCTCCCGCACGGCCTTGGGCATGTTGCGGGACAGCATCTCCCGCTGGGCGGCATCCAGCCGGCTCTTCACCTCGGGG
>CAMJAJ010000125.1 GCA_946403565.1 uncultured Treponema sp.
CCCCGACCACAGGCTTACGCCCCCAGATGCGGCAGCGATACCGATTTAAACTTCCATCTCCATCCGCTTCAGCTCGGCGGCGGCCACGGGGTCCTTGGGGTCCACCTCAAGCACCGTCAGGAAGTACTTACGGGCCTCCTCCTCCTGTCCCCGCTTCAGGGCCAGGAAGCCCAGGTTGCTGATGACCTTGGTGTTGTCGGGATCCAGGTTGAGCGCGTTCACCAGGCTTTCCTGGGCACCGGAAAGGTCGCCCGTCTCCATCTGGCAGATCGCCAGTTCGTTGTAGGTGTCGGCGTTCTCGTCGCCGCCCTCGCACTCGCGGGCCTTCTCAAAGGCCATCTTCGCCTCGGAGAACTTCTCCAGACGGCGCAGGCCCCATCCCAGCATGAACCAGGCGTTCCAGACGGCAGGGTTGTCCTGGATGAAGCGGCGAATCTCCACCAGCCCCTCCTCCTCGCGGCCGGTCGAAATAAGCTCGTAGGCCTTGTGGAAGCGGTCGTTCTCCAGGTTCCGGCTCTGTATCTTGTCCAGCATCTCCTTCGCCCGGCGCATCCGGTACTCCCCGTCGTCACCGAGCTCCTCCTCGCTGGCATCGGACATGAGCGCGAGGTAGCTGTCAAAGCAGTTCTTTGCCTCTGAAAAACTGTGCTTCTTGAAGTAGAAGAAGCCCGCGTTGAAGAAGGCGTCGGGCACATCCTCATCGTCATCCAGCACGTCCCGGTAGTATTCCTCAGCGCTGGAATCATACGCGTCGGCATCGTCGTAGAGGGCGTTCCGCCGGTAGTTGTCCGCCCGCTGGTCGTAGAAGACGGCCATGTTGAGGATTATCGCCTTGTCCGCCGGATCCAGCCCGTGCAGGGCCATCCAGATCTCCTCCGCCAGATCCCAGTCCTCGTTCCGGGTCTTGAGGATGGCGGCCTCGGCCAGCTCCTTCTTTATGCCGGGGCGGGCCTCCGAGACGATCTTCCGGTAGTAATCGCGATGCTCGTTCTGCCGGTCGTAGGCCAGCACCGTCAGGATACCCGAGAGCACCTGCTCCGCGCACAGCTCCTTTATGTCAAAGGAATCGCCCTCCTGCCCGTCCTTCCGCTGCACCGGCAGGGGAATGGTCGGGTCAAGCTGCATGGCGCGTGCCGAGAGCTTGAAGTCCCCCGGCAGCTGTATAAAGAAAACAGAATCCAGTGGATTTGCGGGGTTCATGAGCTGCATCCTCCTCCCGTAGCTGCCTTAGATGGGGTCTGTCGCAGCTGCGGCGTTCGCTCCAGAAGGCTGGCCCTCTCCCATGGGGTTGAGGTCCGCCTTGCGCGCCGACGTAAGGTAGTTGTTGATGTGGATCTTGTAGGACAGGGAGAGGGTGGACTCGTCATACTCCACGCCCGCGACGACCATGTCCTTGCGGCCCTGCACCTCCGCCGTGCTGGTGATCGTTCCCTTGAGCTGTATGACCTCATGGGGTTCATCAAACTCAAAGGAAAGCTGCACCTCCTTTCCCATCAGGAACTTGGCCATGCCGAGGATGATGATCTTTGCCCCGCCGAACGAAATATCGCGCAGGATACAGCGCCGCGGCACGTTCTGGATTATGGCGATACATTCCTCCTTGGGAATTCCAAGCTTGCGGCAGCTTTCGGCGTTTATCGGAATCCGGTCCTCCTTGCGCCTGAGGGCGTTGTCGTTCGCCTCAAGCAGGCGGCCCATCTTGTCGATGAGGTCCTCCGGGGGACGCTGGGTGAAGGCAAGGGTCACGATGGCCAGGTCCTTGCTGTTCATGTAGGGGACAATCTCCCGCACCTTGCAGGAAAGGAATATGTTCACCTGCTGGCCGTCCTGCTTGTAGAAGCTGAGGCGCAGGTTCAGACCCGCGGGCGGATTCGGCGTGGCAAGCTTCTCGTACGCCCCGCCCTTCGTTCCGATTATGATGCGGGCCAAGGAGAAGGACATGGAGTTGATGATGCAGCCCCACTGCCCCTCGGCGCATTTCAGGAAAACCTGCCGGGGATCCATGGCGATGGCCTTGATGATTTCCTTGGTAAACGTGATTTCGGTGTTCTGGTACAATTCAAAGTATTTCGCTAACTGCGTTGCATTCGTCATTGCCATAAAATTAATAATAGATGATAACAGAACAATTGTAAAGGTGGGAACCCCTTTTTCGGGCCGTTTCCGACGATTTTCCCACGGTCCCGGCCACGGACAGGGCCATTTCCTTCTATGGACGGGGCTGTGAAGGGGCTATTTCCTTCTATTATACAGGGCAAATTTCCAGCCCATGTACTCGTATTCCTTGGCGATGTCGAATTCCGCGCCGGCCGGAAGCAAGGGCACGGACTCCTGGTAGGAAAAGAAGCTGTCCACCTGCTCCACGAGGGCATTGACATGGCGCAGGTATGCGGGGTTCGGGTCCTGGGCTATGTCCACCCAGTCGATCACATGCACCCCCGGGTCACGGCCCATCACGGCATACAGGTCGGGCACGCCCCAGCCGAACGCCAGCGTCCCCTCGGGGATGTCCGCGTCGAGCGTCCGCGCGAAGGCCCCCAGGTCCCGCGCCTTCCATGCCGTCGCCCGCCGGTCCGTCAGCACCTCCTTCATCCCCGCATTCCCCAGGACAAAGCCGGAGACGACCGCGAGGGCGACCAGGGAAAGGGCCCGCGCCGGAAGCAGCTGCCGTTCCTCGGACAGCAGCCAGTCCAGCAGGGGCGCAAAGACCATGATGAACTGGAAGAACACGATCATCAGGCGTACCTGCAGGCCGCTGTCAAGGTAATAGGCGAACAGGCCGAGCGCCATGACCGAAATGCACAGGAGGCTTCCCGGCCTGCCCCCGCCGTCCGCCGCCTTCAGGACCCTCCACGCACAGACGGCCACCCCGCAGAGGAAGAAGAGCAGGACGGAAATCCACGGCCTGAACAGGTCGGGAAGGGGGCCGCGGACAGCTATGCTCTTGAATTCCCCCATGACCGGGTACATGAAATCCTTGAAAGGCAGGAAGCCGCCGCCGGTCAAAAGGTCATAGGCGAGGACAATCAGGTAGGCGGTCAGGACGGCAAGCAGGGCCAGCAGGCCGCAGGCGAGCAGGAGCCGGACGTTGCCGGACGAAAGGGGGTCCGCAAAGGCAATCCGCCGCACGAACACGTAGAGGGAGGCCGAGGCTATGCAGACCAGCCCGATTTCCGGACTCCACACGAGCGAGAGGGCGGCCAGCAGGTACAGGACGGCGGCGCGGCCCCTGCCGAGGGGCCCGTCCGAGAAGGCGACCATGCAGGCGGAGATGAGGGCCGGGAACATCACCCGATGGGGAATCATCTGCAGGTACACGTCCTTGATGAAGTGCAGCTTGGGCATCATCATCAGGAAGGGGTCGCCGAGTGCGAGGATGAGCAGCAGGAAGGCCCCGTCGTTCCGCACGAAGCGGTTCACCACATAGAGGGTGGAAAGCAACGTCACCAGGGCACAGGCGGCCACGACGGTCGCGATGCAGATGTTGTACGGCACGCCGAACAGGTGCATGAGCCGGCAGGGCAGCAGGAAGAACAGCGAGTAGTGCCCGTAGAAGGGCTTGTCCAGCTCGCCAAGCGGGGCAAGGTTCAGTACGTCGCAGATGGAGCTGCAGTAGGCATGGGCATGGTAGAAGGTGTGCAGGCTGTAGAAGATGTTGGGAACCCAGACCGTGCAGGACAGGAGGCATATATATGGAAGGGAAATCAGCAGGCGCGCAAGCGGCCGCCTCTTCCCCTGATTCAGGAAGCGGGACTTTCCGAGCAGGCGTGCGAGCGCATAGGATACGGCGGTGCAGGCGGCCAGCAGCAGGAGGTAGCTCCAGCGGGGAATCTGATAGCGGAAGAGGGACTCGTTGAAGTCGGAGCCCCGGTCGGGCATTCCCTCCCGGATGAAGTGCATGAGCAGGACTCCTGCGGCAAGGACAACGGTAAGGAGCTCAAACCGGACTCCCCAGACCTCGGAGGTCCAGGCCTTCCACACGTTCGGCAGGGGCAGCGGCGGTACGGGAATCGCGATAGGATCGCGCGCCAACTGCACCGCACGGCATCCAAGCAGGTACACGGCGAAAAAGAGCAGGCTGGCGACGGCGTACAGGGCCAGGTTTGGAATCCGGTTCCTCAGAAACGCCACAAGGCAGACAAAGGCCAGCGACGAGCACAAGAGCGGAATGAAGTGTGTGGCAAAGCGTTCATGCAGACCTTCATCGGTATTCATCGCCTTTCAGCATAACAGGAACGGACGCCTTTTGCAACAGGAGCAGGCGCGCAGTCCCGTGCAGTCTGTCCCGCACAATCTCGCGCAGCCTCGCAGCCTACAGAACGGCCTATAGAACGTCCGCCACCGGCTTGCAAAGCCCCGCGCTTTGCATTATCGTAACCCTATGC
This sequence comes from uncultured Treponema sp., assembly GCA_946403565.1. The sequence continues at coordinate 4,386 of CAMJAJ010000125.1, forward strand.
TTTCCGACCGCAATTTCCTGATTTCCAGCCTCTTCCAGCTCTCGCTCGTCATCCTGGCCCTCTTCCCCCTCAAGCGGGACAGGGACGGCAGCTTCTTCATGACCCGGGACTACACGGCCGTCCTGAAGGCCCTCTGCTGCCTTTCCGTCATCCTCGCCCACACGGGGGCCGGCGAGAAGTACTGCATCCTTGGCTTCGTCCACTGGATTGCGGTGAGCCTCTTCTTCCTCTTCTCCGGTTACGGAATCAGCTACGGGGCGGCGCACAAGCCGGACTACCTGCAGTCCTTCCACAAGCGGATCCTGAAAGTCGCCATTCCCCTCCTACTCGTCATCGCGCTCAAGGAGGCATTCTCCTGCGACCTATGGTCGGGCGGCATGGGCTACATGCTGGTCGCCATCCTGTTCTACGCAGTCTTCTTCCTGGTCCGGCAGGCAATCGATGGGCAATACACGTTCTGGGGCCTGGACATGGCCGACCGGGTCCTCATCGTCCTGACCATCCTGTACAGCCTGTCCGTGCAGTTCTTCCATGATTCCCGGATGGCGGACGGAAGGAAGCTCACCACCCTTGCCGCATTCCTCTCCCTCTTCGGCTGGGGCTGCCAGTCGCTGGGCTTTGCCTACGGGGTCATCCTTGCGCGGAAGCTCGCGGGCTTCAAGGCCTTCCTAGCCCGCAGGAGGAACTCCGCCATCCTCCTTGCATGCTGCCTGCTCCCGCTGCCCTTCCTCGCCCTTGCCTACCTGCGGACGCGCGACCTGTTCTTCGTCTCCTGGACAGAGTACGCCCTCCGCGCCGTCATGGTCCTGCTGGCCCTGCTCATCATCGCCATCA
>CAMJAJ010000126.1 GCA_946403565.1 uncultured Treponema sp.
GTCTGGCGGTCTGGTCAGCGATGACATAGTGGTTGCCCTCGTTGAGGACAGGATCAAGAAGGACGACTGCAAGAACGGCTTCATCCTTGACGGCTTCCCCCGCACGATCCCCCAGGCCGAGGCGCTGGAGAAGATCTGCCCGGACGTGAAGGTCGTGAACTTCGAGGTCGACAACGAGCTCATCATCGCCCGCCTTTCCAACCGCAGGGTCTGCAAGAGCTGCGGAGCCAACTACAACGCCAAGTTCCGCCCGCCGAAGGTGGAGGGCAAGTGCGACAAGTGCGGCGGCGAGCTGTTCACCCGCGACGACGACAAGCTTGAGGCCATCACCCACAGGCTCGACGTGTACCGCGAGCAGACGGAGCCGCTCATCGGCTTCTATAAGAAGCTCGGCAAGATCACCGATATAGAGTCCGGCCGCGACAGCAAGGAAGTCTTCGTGGACTTCAAGAAGATTTTCCCAAAATAAGAAGCAGCCTGCGGATCCTCCGTTCCCGTGCCGTCCTGACCGCGACAAACAGCAAAAGGACCAGCAGCAGGGGAAGGAGGAGCCCGCGGCAGAGCGCCTGCCACAGGAGCGGCTCCTGCCCTTCCTGTGGGGTGCGGGCCTTCTGGTCCGTACCTGTCCTTCCTTTATACTTCAACTTGACCAACTCACCCTGGCCGTCGAGCCTGAGCAGGCTGTCCGCCAAGAACTCGAGCGCCCTCGTGTCCGCCATGCCGGTAGGCCCGCTGGAGAAGGCCATCATCCGGGAAGAGAAGGCGTACTGGTCCCCCAGGACATAGAATGCCGGCCTGCCGTCCCGGAAGGCGCGGACGGACATGCTGAAGGTCCCGCTTTCCGCTCCTGCCGGGGGCGTCTTTGGAACGGAGAATGGGTTCGTGGAGACGTCCGCGCCGTCCTCCCCGTACTGCCATGATCGGCTGTCCGTCCGGAGCCCCTCCTTCAGGACAAGGCCCTCCTGGGCGGCGACCTCCCCGTCGCAGGCGATGGCGCAGGGCCAGAACAGCGTGAGCCCGTCCGGGGCCTCCTCCTGCCCGGGAAGGACCGGCCAGAGGGGGTAGTCCATGCGTTCCGTGGCCGTGGCTGCTGACTCTCCCCGCAGGTCCAGCGTGAAGCACGACGGCGAGGCTGTCAGCGAGTCCCTGAAGCAGATGCCGTATTTCATCAGCAGCCGGGTCAGCTCATCGGAGGGCAGGCCGTTCGGCCGCTCCACCGACCAGTCGTCTTCGAGGGCCACGGTGTAGGGGGCCGTCGCAATGAAGGCCCTGCCCCCGCCGTCCAGGTAGGACACGAGGGCCGCCGCCTGCGGGTAGGTCAGGTCGGAGGAGCCCAGCAGCAGGATGCAGTCGCCGCTGCCGGTGGAAAGCCGTTCGGCGGTCAGGTAGGAGGTGTCCTCCTCGCTCAGGTCGAACCCTTGGAAGGACAGCCAGGGGAGGAGGTAGGCGTAGTCGCTGTCCAGGGAGAGGCCGTTCCCCACGATGACATGGAGCTTCCGCCTGCTCCCCCTGACCAGGGCCTGAATCCGCGAGCTGAGGTCGTATTCCAGGGTGTCCAGACTCAGGACCAGGGGGATCAGATCCGTCTTCTCCCGGTAGCGGATGACGACGGCGGAAAAGACCGTGGAACGTATTTTCCCTGCCGCTCCTGAAAGCTCCAGGTCCTGTCCGCGGATGCCGTAGGCTTCAAGCTTTTCTTCCAGCCCCTCCTCGGCGGGGTCCAGGATTTCATAGCTGAGCTTCCGGCTGCTGGCGGCGTATGCCTTTATGAAGTCCTCCACGTCCCGCAGCTGGGGGGACAGCCTGCGCAGGCTCCTGCTCCGGTAGTAGCTGATCGTAAGGGGGGCGTCCAGCTCTGAGAGGAGGACCTCGCTGTAGGGGCTCACGCTGAACCGCCTGCCCTTCGTCACGTCCAGCCTGAGGTAGTACACGTTGCTGTCAACGATGACCAGGACGAGGGCCGCCACGGCGAGGGCGACCTGCCTCCTGAAATTCCAGCTGCCGTTCCCCCGCTTGCGCTGGACCGCCGCCGCCGACGCCGCCGTGAAGAAGAGGAAGCTGGCTGCATAGAAGATGATGTCGCGGCTGTCGAGTATGCCCTTGGAGGCCGCGTCCTCGTGCCACGAGAAGGAGAGCGCCGCCAGCAGGGATGAGGCGAAGCGGGGCAGCCCGGCCTGCCTGGCTGCCAGATGGGCGAAGTTGAACAGGGCGAGGGAGAGGGACGAGGCGGCAAAGGCGGCCCCCCGGTGATTCAGCAGGGAGAAGAAGAAGACGCTGAGGGCTACGGCCGAAGCCAGGTAGAGCAGGAGCCCCGCGGAGCCGGAGATGAGTGCGGCCGCCTCCATGCGGGCGCTTCCCGGCAGGCAGACGGGGATGGGGAGGGCCGAAAGGAGGAAGAGGGCTGCCGCGCTGAGCAGGGCGAGGACTTCGGCAAAGGCTGCCTCCATGTCCCCGTGGGGCAGGAATGCGCCGGAGCGGGGGAGGGCTGAGGCCAGGGCTGGAACGAGCAGTATGGAAAGCGAAGGAAAAAAGGAGAAGAAGCCCCCCGAGGAAAAAAGCGTACCCACGAAGGACGCGGCGATGGCCAGGACCCACAGGGCCCAGAAGGAGGGGCTTATGGCAAGGCGGTAGATGAATCGCCGGTAGAGGGAACGCATAGTCGGCTCAATTTTAGGAGGGCTTCCCGTCCTTGTCAAGGCTTTTTGCTTGCAGTATACTGGCCGTGATGAGCAAGTTTGAAGACGATATGCGGAGCCTTGAACGGCTGGCCGCCGACATAAAGCGGAACGACATCACGCTGGAGGAGGCGCTCAAGGACTTTGAGGAGGGAATACAGCTTTCCCGGGGGCTGGAGAAGGAGCTGAATGCCATAGAGGGCAAGGTCATGAAGCTGATGAACTCCCCCGACCTTTCCGATGCCGAGGAGGCCGGACAGAAGGAGTCCGGAGCAGATGCGGCGGAGACCGAGAAGGCGCGGAAGAAGAAGCCCGCGGCGGACAGGGGCGAGGGGCCGGTGCTGGATTTCTTTACCCCTTCCGGCGAGATAAACGGAACCAGAAACGCATAGCATGGCGGTACGGCAGCTTGACAGCGAGGTCGCCCGAAAGATTGCGGCGGGAGAGGTGATTGACCGCCCGGCTTCGATTGTCCGCGAGATGATGGACAACGCGGTCGATTCCGGGGCGACCAAGATAGACGTGGAGATAGAGGGCGGCGGTATAGAGAAGATCCGCATCCGGGACAACGGCTGCGGCATGAGCCGGGAGGACCTTCTGGCATGTGCCCATCCCCATGCGACCAGCAAGATACACACCGAGGATGACCTGCTCAAGCTGACGACCCTGGGCTTCAGGGGGGAGGCGCTCTCCTCCATGGCCGCGGTCAGCCGCCTGCAGATAACGAGCGGCCAGTGGAAACTGAACGTGTCGTCTTCGGAGGACCACCTGCTGACCCCCTGTGCCCCCGTCACGGGCACGATCGTGCAGACCTCCTCCCTCTTTGAAAACTTTCCCGCCCGCCGGAGCTTCCTCAAGCGGCCCGCGAGCGAGGGCGTCATGTGCAGGAACACCTTCGTGGAGAAGGCCCTGCCGAGGCCTGATATCTCGTTCACCTTCTCGGTGGACGGGGAGGAAAAGCTCCACCTGCCGGCCGCGTCCGGCCTTGCCGAGCGCTTCACCGAGGGGATGGAGCTGTACGACAGCGCGGACCTCTTCTACGAGATAAAGGGGTCGTCAAACGACAGGGAGCGGTCGTGGAGCTTCACCCTGGTCATCGGCGAGCCGGCCGTATTCCGCAGCAACCGCAAGGACATATACATCTACGTGAACGGAAGGCGGATTTCAGAGTACTCCCTTGTGCAGGCGATCGAATACGGATGTACGGGTTTCTTTCCCAACGGGAGCCATCCGGTCGCCTGTCTCTTTGTCCAGATGGACCCCTCCCTGGTGGACTTCAACATCCATCCGGCCAAAAAGGAGGCCAAGTTCAAGGACCTGGCGCCCCTCCACCATTCGGTCTCAAGTTCGACCAGGAGCTTCTTCCGTCAGTACGGCATAAAGAACACCATCAGGCAGGCCGATGCGGACGGCATGTCCCCATCAGACGGGAACCCGGCGGGTGCTGCCCTGTCGCTCGCGGATGCGGCCCTGTCAGATGATGAGGCTCCGGTCGCCCCGTATGCGGAGCGTGCGGTGGAAAGCCCCGCCCTTGGGACGGCCCGGGAACGCTACCTGGGCAGCGCAAAGACGGGCAGTCGGCCATACTCCCAGTCGCGGTCCTTCTCCCGGCCTGATTCCGGCTCCGACGGTTGGGGAGGCGGTTCCGGCGGCGGGGAAGGCAGCTTCTTCAGAAAGGACGCCGCCCGCTCGCCCCTGTACGCGCGGGACTTTGCCCAGGGGCTGGAGGCCCTGTCGGAAACGGCGTTCCCCGGCGGCGAAGGCAGGCAGTTCAAGGCAAACTATGTGGAGAGCCCCGAGGAACGTGCGGACGGCGTGCGCTACGTCGGGAGCGCCCTGGGGACCTTCATCATCGCGCAGAAGGACGACACCCTCTACATAATCGACCAGCACGCGGCCCACGAGCGTTTTCTCTATGACCGGATCATGGAGGACGCGGGGCAGAAGCAGGAGCTGCTCGTGCCCTATACCGTCAGGACCGAAAGCGCCGCCGATGACAACTATATCGAGGCCATGCAGGACAGGCTTGCCCAGGCGGGCTTTACGGGCAGCAAAAAGGAAGACGGGGTGTGGGAATTCACGAGCGTCCCCATCCGTTGGAAGGGAACGGAGGCCGACTTGGCGAAGGACCTGCTGGACAGGCGAATCTCGCCCTCGGACATGATAAACGCGGCCGCGGCCTCCACGGCCTGCCGCTCTGCGGTAATGGACGGGACCGTCCTGGACAGCTCCATGGCCGCCTGGCTCTGCAAGGCCGCCCTTGAGCTTCCCGATCCGCACTGCCCCCACGGCCGCCCCGTCTACACGACGATTACGAGGAGGCAGCTGTTCGACCTGGTAAGGCGGACGTAGTGGCAGGTAAAGGTCTGCTATTTCTGAGCTTCCTTGCGAAGGAGGCTGTTATCCTCGATTTTTGCCTCGGGGGCGTTCTTTTTGATTGAGTTTATCCCGTTCAGGCAGGAGGCAATCGCCTTGTAGCCTTCTCCGGTGGCTATGATACGGCCGTTCGTGGCGACGAGGC
>CAMJAJ010000127.1 GCA_946403565.1 uncultured Treponema sp.
ACGGACAGCTTGAGCTTCACAGAGAAGCTTCCGTCCTTTTCCTGCTTGAGCGGCGTCTCAGTGCTGGACCAGTTGTTGAAATCTCCAGCAATCGTTACTTCCTTTGCTCCGTGCGCGGCCTCTTTTGAAACAGAGAACGTAACCGTGCAGCTTGTCTTATCCTTAGAGTAACTCTTTTTTAAAGCCATACAAAAAACCCCTTATGATTCGTCGGACATAGTTCCAACGTTTTTCACAGTTTATAATAAAACGAGAAATTAGTAAAGCCCCCTCGTAAAAACTGATTGGGCGCATCCGGCAAGGTGGTGAGGCGCTTTCGGAAGTCGAGAAAACGTTTTCAAACGAGCGATACCCCCTCCCGAGGCCGGGCGGTTGCCACAGTAATGCGCCACGATTGCCGCCGCGTGCCTCATGTCCGTCGCTTAGAGCGAGAAGCTTTCGGGCAGCAGCTCCGCAAGGGTCTTTACCTTGTACTCCGTCCTGCTTTTCGGGATGATGACGAGGAAGTCAGGCTTGCAGAACTCGGCGAGCACCTGCCGGCATACCCCGCAGGGAGGGCAGTAGCTTTCCACCTTGCGCTCATGTCCGCCGACAATCACGATGGCCTTGAATTCCCGCACGCCTTCGCTGACCGCCTTGAACACCGCCGTGCGTTCGGCACAGTTGGTCGGCCCGTAGGCCGCGTTTTCCACGTTGCAGCCGCCCCATATCCTGCCGTCTGACGAAAGCAGTGCCGCCCCCACCGTCCAGTGCGAGTAGGGCGCGTACGAGAAGTCCATCATTGACCACGCCTTGTCCATCATCTGCTCAAGCGGCAGCTCCGCCAGCAGGGCCTTCTTTTCGTTCTCTTCCATAAATAGTACACCTCTATTGAATTTTACCACGAAGGAATAGCGCCGTCAAGGAATCACTTTTGGGAACCTTCTTTGCGCATAAACCCCTCCTGTACGGGCCCCCTCGTTGTGCATGCAGCACCCTTGCGCGGGAACTGCTCTTGCACAGTTCCAGAAGATGGCCTATACTGCCTTGTACTCAGGAGGTTTCCATGAACATTCAGAAGGCCATGCGGATCAGGGCGGAGCTCAAGGTCGCGGCATCTAAGCTCAGCAACATGATGGAGAACGTGCCCTACGTCATACCCTTCGAGGGGGAGGAGGCGGATGCCGCAGTCCTTGCGGAGAAGCGGGGCGAGAAGCTCAACAAACTGGACGGGCTTTCCTACGACGAGGCCGTCAGGCGGCTTTTCGCCATCACGGACGCCTGCCTTTCGCTCAATATGGCGATAGAGTCCTGCAACCAGCGGGGGCACGAGCTTCTGTTCAAGGAGACCGCCGTCAAGTCCAAGCTCCTGTACGTGGAGCGCCTGCTGGAAAAGGAACGGCAGATTTCGGCGACCACGACGGAGACCCGGGTGGACTACGAGACCTCCGACAACAAGGGCAACTTCCGGCGTTACGACGTCACCATCTACAACTACCCCATGCTGGACGAGTCCGCCCTGGGCATGAGCCTCGTGCAGCTCAAAAAGAAGCTGACCAAGGAGCTTGAGGAGGTCCGCGACGAGATTTCGGCATTCAACGCCACCCAGAAGGTGGACTGGGAGATGCCGGAGGACCTGCTCTAGGCTTTACTATTGGAGGAAAATCGCGCGGCCCGTCCGGGGCGACCTGGGCGGAACCGCGTCTTGGCTGCGGTCTGGAAAAAGGCTTGGCCGGCGACCGGTTTGTCCGGCTGTTCGGTTCTGGCCGGCTTCCTGCCTGTCCTGAGGCGACTCCGGGCGGGGATTTCCGGTGATGGAGGTGATTACACGTAAAACGGTAATCAAGAAAGCTGTACGCCTTTGGCTTGCCAAGGACGATAGCACTCCCCTCTTACGGGTCTGGTGCGGGCGGCGCACTGACGCTTCCCGACCTTCTGTGCCGTTATCGCTGCAATCCTGTATCGCTTTATAATCATTGATTTTGGGATCAGTCTTTTTCGGCAGTTTAACAGTCTAAGATTCTAACGGTTGAATGCTTCAACGCTTCATAGACGAAGTCACCAGGAATGCCGCAGTCCGCACCGGTAGTGAATGCTGCCGGTGCGTTTTTTTGCGCCTGTGAATCCGCCCGCCGGGGGCGGGGAGGTGCCGCAGCGTTTTTGGGCCCCCGTTCTATTCGCCAAACACTGCAACTTGCAGTAAATGGCGATTAGTGATACACTTCTATTCGTCAAACACTGCAACTTGCAGTAAATGGCGATTAGGAGGCCTATGCAGGAACTTTTGGACCGCCCGACGTACCTCAAGAAGCTTACCGACCGCATGCACAACGGCGAGGTGAAGATCATCACCGGCCCCAGACGGTGCGGCAAATCTTGGCTTTTGAAGAAGGTGTTCAGGGCCTATTTGCTCTCACAGGGCGTGAAAGACGAGAACATCATCATCGTGTCGCTGGACTTGGAGGACGAAGACGGCGACGAAGACATGAGCGACCGCGAGCTGCTCAAGAAATACCTGTACGGCAGGATAGGGTCAGAAAGCGAGCAGTACTACGTGATTCTGGACGAAATTCAGGAGGTCGAGGGCTTCGAGCGGCTGGTCAACGGGCTTGCGGCACGTGAGAACGTCGATGTGTACATCACCGGCAGCAACTCCCGCTTCCTGTCGCAGGACATACGGACAATCTTCCGGGGCCGGGGGGACGAGGTGCGCGTGTACCCGCTTTCTTTCTCCGAGTTCTGCCAGGGCAGGACGGAGGATCGGGCCAGCCTCTGGAAAGAGTACTATACATACGGGGGTATGCCCAGACTGCTCCGGCTGGGGACTCCGGAACAGAAGGCCCGCTACCTGCAGCAGCTGTGGAACAAGACTTACATCGACGACGTGGTTGAGCGCAACAATGTCCGCAACAAGACGGCCCTTGAGTCTATGGTCGATGTCCTCTGCTCCTCTGTCGGCTCCTTGGTCAATCCCAGCAAGCTCAGGAACACCTTGCAGTCCGTCCAGAAGGTCAAGCTGGACGACGAGACCGTGGCAAGCTACATCTCCTGTTTGGAGGGCGCGTTCCTCTTTGAAGGCGCGAGGCGTTACAACATCAAGGGCAAAAAGTATTTCGACGCGATCAAAAAGTATTATGCGGCGGACGTGGGACTTCGGAACGCACGGCTGAATTTCCGCCAACAGGAAGTGACCCATATAATGGAAAACATCGTCTACAACGAGCTGCGTTCCCGCGACTATCTGGTGGACGTGGGACTGGTGGAGTCGCGCGAGATGCACGATGGCAGGCAGCAGTTCATCCAGCGTGAGGTCGATTTCATCGCGACCAACGGCATAGACAAGTTCTACATACAGTCGGCATACGCCTTGGACACAGAAGAAAAGAAGTCGCAGGAGCTGGCCTCCCTGCTCAAGATTGACGACTCCTTCCGCAAAATCGTCGTTGTCGGCAGCGATATCGAGAGCTACACCGACGAGCACGGAATCACCTTCATGGGCCTGTTCCAGCTGCTGCTGGGGAATGTGGGCTTGTAATCAAAGTGGGCGGCCTCACAGCCTGTTGGTGAAAATGGAACGAACCTATCTGGCCATAGACTTGAAGTCATTTTATGCCTCCGTTGAATGTGTCGAGCGGGGACTCGACCCCTTGACCACCAGCCTTGTCGTCGCCGATGAGTCCAGGACGGAAAAGACGATCTGTCTGGCCGTTACCCCGCCATTGAAGGCGTACGGGCTTTCCGGGCGCAGCAGACTCTTTGAGGTCGTCCAGAAGGCGCGGGAGGTGAAGGCCCGGACCGGCAGGGAGCTGGAATACATAATCGCGAAGCCCCGCATGGCCCTGTACCTGGAATACTCGGCCCGCATCTATGGCATCTACCTGAAATACTTCAGTCCCGACGACATACACGTCTACAGTATCGATGAAGTCTTCATCGATGCGACCTCATACCTGGGCCTGTACGACATCAACGCCCACGCTTTGGCCCGCAAGGTAATCAGGGACATCCTGTCGCAGACGGGAATCACGGCGACGGCGGGAGTCGCGCCGAACCTGTACCTGGCAAAGATTGCGATGGACATTGTCGCCAAGCATGTCGAGGCAGACGAGGACGGCGTTCGCATTGCGGACCTCTCCGTGCGGGAATACCGGCGGATGCTCTGGGCCCATACCCCCATCACCGATTTCTGGCGGGTGGGGAAGGGTGTCGCGGGGCGGCTCGCCGACCTGGGGATCCATACGATGGGTGACATCGCCCGCCAGTCAATCAGGAACGCGGAGGTTCTGTACAAGCTGTTCGGAATCGACGCGGAGATCCTGATCGACCATGCGTGGGGGCTGGAGCCGTGTACGATGCGGGACATCAAGGACTACAGGTCCTCCTCCAAAAGCCTGAGCGCGGGACAGGTCCTGCAGTCGCCGTATACGGCGGACAAGGCCCGCATTGTCGTCCGGGAGATGGCGGAGGTCATGGCCCAGAACCTGCTTTCAAAAGGGCTGGCGGGGGACTGCTTCAGCGTCTTTATATCCTACGACAGGTCGTCGATTACGGACGGCTACGAGGGGGATGTCGAGCAGGACTTTTACGGGAGGCCCGTACCCAAACCGTCCCACGGCAGCGTAAGCTTTCCGACAGCTACAGCCTCCCTGCACCGGATCAGCGAAGGTATCCTCTCGGTGTACGACCGGATCGTGGACAGGAGCCTGTATGTGCGCAGGTTGAGCGTCAGCGTGGGCGGCGTGGTTGCGCAGCAGGGGGAGCAGCCCGAGCTGTTCACGGATGCCGCGGCCCAGGAAAAGGAGCGGTCGCTCCAGAAGACGATGCTGAAGATTCAAGGCAAGTTCGGCAAGAACGCCATCCTGAAGGCGAGCGACTATGAGGAAGGTGCGACGCTGCGGGACCGCAACGGGCAGATAGGAGGGCATAAGGCATGATCCGGAAGAAGTATGATGACATGCTGGACTACGAGTGGACGGGTTCTCCGTCGCACCCAAAGATGCCCCTGTCCAGCCGGGCCAAGATCTTCATGCCCTTTGCGGCGCTCAAGGGCTACGAGGAGCTTTTGGCGCAGGTGAGGCTCCAGGCCGAGGCGGAAACAGCTGGCGGCCCGCAGTCACCAGGTGGCCAGCCGGAGGGGCTGGACTGACTTTGCCGCGGCCGCCGACGAGCGGACTGCCGGAGC
>CAMJAJ010000128.1 GCA_946403565.1 uncultured Treponema sp.
TGGCCGCCTCGTACTTCTTGATGTCGTAGCCGCGCAGGGACTTGAACTTCTTGAGTATCTCCGGCACGTGCAGGATGGGAACGATGTCGTAGTGCTCGTCAAAGACGATGCCCTGCAAGATCGTGAAGTTCTTGAACGCAGGCGGCAGGGGCTTGACGACGAGCGACACATACTGCTGCACCTGCTCAACGACGATACCGATGCGCTGCTCCATGTACTCGGCGATGAGGATGGAGTCCGCGTCCGTGACCGTTCCGCCCTTGTGGTCCTTGAACAGCGTGGACAGGGAGAAGACCGGAACCAGCTGCCCCTCGAACTTGATGTAGGTCTGGTTCTGGAGCGTCACGTACTCGCTCTTCTTGCGGTAGATGACGTCCACGATATGCTGGGAGGGTATGAGGAACTTGTCCTGGTTGGACATGACGAACAGGCCCTGCAGGGTGGAAAGCGAGAGGGGGAAGTGCAGGATGAACGACGTTCCCTTGCCCAGGGTGCTCTCCAGCCGGACCCGGCCCTTTATCTTTTCCACGTTGGTCCACACCACATCCAGGCCGACGCCGCGGCCGGACAGCTCCGTCACCTTGTCCTTGGTGGAGAAGCCCGACATGAAGAGGAACTGCGACAGCTCCTTCTCGCCCATGTCCTTTACCTCGTCCGCGCGCTCCACGTACAGCTTGGAAGCCTTGGCGCGGATCTTCTCAAAGTCGATACCCCGTCCGTCGTCGCTGACGGTCAGCTCGATGTGCTTGGTCTCCCGCTTACAGGTGATCGAGATGACCCCCTGCTCGTCCTTGCCGGCGGCCTTGCGCTCCTCCGGAGTCTCTATGCCGTGGTCGAGCGCGTTGCGCACCAGGTGCATCAGGATGTCGTTCAGCTGTTCCAAGATCACCTTGTCTATCGCGACCTCGGTCTCGGGGATGTTGGCACGGACGGCCTTGCCCAGCTGCATGGACTCCAGCGCAATCGTGTTCTCGAAGGGACGCAGGACAATGCTGATGGGCAGCATGCGCAGGTCAAAGACCTGGGTCTGCACGCTGAATATCGAAGTCTCCAGTGCGAAGATGTCCGACTCGAACTGCTTGCGTATCTTGGAAAGCTCGTGGTTGTCGGTCTCCTCCTCGATGACCCGCAGCTGGTCCAGCTGGTGCTTCAGGCGGAACTCACGCGTTATCATCGTGTCGAAGGAGCTGATTATCTCGTTGATCCTGCTCAGCTTGATACGGATGGACTGTATGTCGGAAATCTGCTGGTCTTCCTCGTCCTCCTCATCGTCGTTGCCCTGGAGCTTGTCCTCCTTCTCCCGGCGTATCTGGTCGGCGATGGAATCGATGTCCACCAGCTCTCCCGCGGCCAGCTTGTCGCAGGACTGCAGGTAGAGGTCAACGTTCATCTCGTCGGTGCCCTTCTTGCGGATGGCCGCCGCGCACTCGGTTATCTTGTCGGCCACGAAGAAGACCAGGCGAACCAGGCGGTCGCTGTTCTTCACCTGACCGTCCTTCACGCCCTTGTATATGTCCTCGACGGCATGGGCCAGCTTCTCGATCGTCGCGTGGCCGAGCATGCGCGAGTTGCCCTTTATCGTGTGCAGGTTGCGCAACAGCCTGCTGAGCGTGTCCTTGTCCTTGGGGTCCGCCTTGAGGGCCAGCACGTCCTTGCGTGCGTCCTCCAGCAGCTCCGAAACCTCGGAGAGGAAACTTTCGGTAATGTCGGATGAAACCTTCGCCATCTCCTAAACCTCCGTCTTCTTCTTCTTAAAGTAAAATACGTTGCCATCGGCGACCTTCTCCAGCGACGCGGGCATGATGCTCTTGTCTATCTGGGCAATCTCGCTCATGGAGACGAACAGGATCCCGTCCTCATCCATGCACTTGTCAGCAATCACCTTGAGAATCCTGGCACGCAGCTCCTGGCTGAAATAGATGAACACGTTCCTGATGAACACGACGTTCTGCATCTTGGGGAGGATTCCTTCAAACACCGGATTGTCCATCTCCGCAAGGTTTATCTGCCGCGTCGTTATGTAACCGCGAATCTCATCGCTAAAGGCAATCTTCGCATTGGCCGTCCGGAAGGGGAACAGCAGGTTCTGAAAGGCAACCCCGTCCCCACCCCGCATGGAGGAGGCGTTGAACACCCCCGCCGCGCAGTGGCTCAGCACCGCCGTGTTTATGTCGCTCGCCGTGATGTGAGCACGCGCGCCCGCGTCCTTGGCCAGCAAGGCAAGCGAGTATGCCTCCTCACCGTATGAGCATGCCGCGCTCCATATCTTGATCGGCTGGCTCCCGTGCCGGGCGACCCATTCGGGAAGGATATGCGAACGCACGAAGGAGAACTGCTTCTCCTCGCGGAAGAAGTAGGTCTCGTTGACGGTGCTTTCGTTTATCAGCTCCATCAGAAGGGACTTGTCCTTCTTGAGCTTGTCGGTGTACTCCTTCACGGACGCGATGCCCAGCTCGTCCATCTTGCCGGACAGGTAGCTGCGGATTCCTTCGCGGTGGCTCGAACGGGGGATGATGCCCGTCGTCGTCGTGATGAGGTCGATTATCAGACCGAGGCTTTCGTCGTTCACCGTCATACCGCAGCCCCCTTCGTACCGGCTCCGCCCGCAAGGTCCAGGATCCGTCCGGCTATCTCGCCCCGGGGATGCACCTCGCACGCGCCGCCGACCTCTATCGCCGCCGCCGGCATGCCGAACACGGCGCAGGTGGACTTGTCCTCCACGATCGTCCAGCCGCCGCCGTCGCGGATGAGCTTGCAGCCTTCCGCACCGTCACGTCCCATTCCCGTCAGAAGCACGGCGAGGCAGGACTTGCCGTACAGCCGGGCCGCGCTCCGGAAGAGCATGTTCACGGCGGGCCGGAGGAAGCGCTCCGGCGGATCGTCGGAAATCCGCAGCACGGGATGGGAGTTGCCCTTCACGAAATCTATGACCAGGTGCCGGTCCGCCGGGGCCATGTAGACCGTGCCGGGCAGGGCCTCCTCGCCGTCCCGGGCAAGGCGCACCGTCAGGTTGTCGCAGCTGCCGTTCAGCCAGTCCGCCAGGTTCCGGTCCGCGCCGACCTCGACGTGCTGGGCATACAGGATGGGCAGGGGGAAGCCCCGCCCCAGGCCCTTCAGGACCACCGCGACGGCGGTCGGTCCGCCGGTCGAGGCTCCGATGCAGAGGACGCGGTAGCCGCGGAAGGGCTTGGCCCTGCTGGCCCGTTCGGTATGGGTCGGATGGGGAGTAGCGGACACGATGGCCTCCAGATGCTCCACAAGCTCGTCAAAGAAGGCCCTGCCATACTCGTTCACCCGGGGTTTGGTCATGAACTCCACGGCACCGGCGGTCTTGGCGGCTATCGCCTTGGAGGAGTCCTCCGACAACAGGATGACCGGTATACGCATGGACTTGGACAGAATCTTCGTCGCCTCCAGCCCGTCCATCTCCGGCATGTCTATGTCGCTTATCACCGCGTCGGGCCGTTCACCTTTCGCCGCGTCTATGACCCGCCTGCCGTTGGACACCGAGGCGATGATCTCCATGCCGGGCACCTTCGTGAGGTTCTGGTCCAGTATTGCCCTGACGACCGCGGAGTCGTCGGCGATTATGAGCTTCATTTCCGCTTCCCCCTACTCCGCAACCTTGATCATTCCGGTCGCGAAGAATTTCTTCATCAGCAGGTCGGGCGAAATCAATATGCGCCTGCGTCCCGTGTCGGAGTAGTCAATCGCGCAGATGCCGCACTCCCACAGCCTGGCCCGGATGCTTCCCGGATACAGCCGGAAACCGCTCATGTCCAGCAGCTTGCTGCTGATGGCCCCGTCCACGGACAGGGCGAGGTTTCCGGACGCGGGAAAGGCAGTCTTGGTGTAGTCGACTATCTTGGCGCTCACGTCCTTCACGAAGTCCTGCATCTTCATCACGAGGACGACATTGTAGGTGTCCGTCGAGCTACAGCCGAAGCTCTTGGTCAAGAGGTCACCGATGTAGATGTGGGGCAGGGTCTCCTGGTTGAAGGAGATGCTCTTCACGCCCCTGTCCACCTGCAGGTATATGCCCGAAACCACATAGCAGCTCTGGATGAGGAAGTCCACCGTATTGTACGCGATGCAGGTAAAGTGACTACGCGCTTCCAAGGTCTTTCCTTATCAAAAGCTCGAAGGAGCCGGGGTTTATGGCGGGAACTTCCTCATGCCCGTAGCTGAGCGTGCCCAAGAAGAAATCCTCGTCCCCCCCGTTGGGGATGAGGTTCAGGTCGGACTCCGCCATCTCCGTGAACTGGAGTATGTCCGAGATGTGGACGGACAGCTGGTCGTCGTCCCGCTTCATGATCAGGAAGAGCGGCTCTTCCGGCGGCTTGGCGTCCGTATCCCCGAACACCGCCAGCGGATTGATGACGGTGAAAGGGTCGCCGCGCCGGTTTATCACGCCCTCGATGTAGGCGGGCATGAAGGGCAGCTTGTAGACCGGCACGTCGCGGATTATCTCCAGCACGTCCGCCGACCGCATGGCATACTTCTTGCCCGCGATGGAGAAGATGAGCCACACGGTGGTCTTCTTCTCTACATCCTGGGCCTCGCTCGCCTTCTGGCTCTCGCTTATTACGTTTATCAGGTCCTCGTTCATATTGTCCCGCTACTCCTGTCCGCCGCCCTGCTGGGCAGTCTGCTCGTTCAGCTCCACCGCTATCGCCTTCAGGTTCTGCGATGCCGTCGAAATGCTCTCCGTCGCCGCCGTGAAGTTCTCTACGCCGGCCGCTATCTGCTTGAGCGTTATCAGTATCTGCTCGCTCGCCGCAGCCTGCTGCTGGATGATCGTCGTGATGTCACCCGCGCTCGCCGCAGTCACCTCCGACGCGTTCTTGATGCTCTCGAAACGCTCCTCAAGGCTCCGCGCCGTGTCGCAGCCCTCCTCTATCTTCACCGTCCCGTTCTCGCTCGCGATAATCAGGCGGTCGGACGACTGCTGGATCTCGTTGATCTTCTCCTTGATCTCCTTCGTGCCGTCGATGATGCCGTCCGCAAGGCGGCGGATCTCCGTCGCGACGATGTGGAAGTTCTTGCCCGCCTCGCCCGCACTGCTCGCCTCAAGCTCCGCGTTGAACGCGATGATCTTCGCCTGGTCGGCGACCGAGTTGATCAGCGTGACGATGTCCCAGA
>CAMJAJ010000129.1 GCA_946403565.1 uncultured Treponema sp.
TTTGGATTCATCTTCTTTATGTACTGGCTCATCTTCCGCAAGATGGGCGGCGGTCTGGGAGGCTCCCTGTTCGGTGCCGGCGGCGGCCGTTCCCGCGCGGTGGACGAAGGCAAGGTGAAGACCCGCTTCGAGGACGTGGCGGGCGAGGACGAGGCCAAGGAGGAGCGTGAGGAGGGCGTGGACTTCCTCAAGACCCCCAAGAAATACACGGACATCGGCGGCAAGATTCCCAAGGGCGTGCTGCTCGTCGGCCCGCCTGGAACGGGAAAGACCCTGCTTGCGCGCGCGGTCGCGGGCGAGGCGGGCGTCCCCTTCTTCCGCATCTCCGGTTCGGACTTCGTGGAGATGTTCGTCGGCGTGGGCGCGAGCCGCGTGCGCGACCTCTTCCGCTCCGCCCGCGAGAAGGCCCCCTGCATCATCTTCATAGACGAGCTGGACGCCATCGGCAAGAGCCGCGTGAACAACCTGGGCGGCAACGACGAGCGGGAGCAGACGCTCAACCAGCTGCTCGTCGAGATGGACGGTTTTGACAACGAGAAGGGCCTCATCGTCCTGGGCGCGACCAACCGGCCCGACGTGCTTGACGCGGCCCTGCTCCGCCCCGGCCGCTTTGACCGGCAGGTGGTGGTGGACAAGCCCGACGTGAAGGGGCGTGAGGCGATCCTCCGCATCCACGCCAAGAACGTCAAGGTGGACCAGGCCGTGGACTTTGACGCGCTCGCCCATGCGACGAGCGGCATGAGCGGTGCGGACCTGGCGAACATCGTGAACGAGGCCGCCCTCCTCGCCGTGCGCAACGGGCGCAAGCTCGTCACCTCGGCGGACTTTGACGAGGCGATCGAGAAGACCCTCGTCGGCCTGCAGAAGAAGAGCCGGGTGGTCAAGGAGAAGGAGCGGCACATCGTCGCCTACCACGAGACTGGCCATGCGCTCGTCGCGGCCTTCACGCCGGGGAGCGACCCCGTGCACAAGATTACGATCATACCGCGCGGAATGGGGGCCCTGGGCTACACCCTCCAGCGCAGCGAGGACGAACAGTTCCTGTACAGCCGCTCCGAGCTGATCGGCCAGGTGGACGTGATGCTTGGTGGCCGCGCCGCCGAGCAGATCGTGTTCGGCGAGGTCAGCACCGGGGCCAGCAACGACATCTCCCGGGCGACCGCCGTCATAAAGAGCATGATTACCGACTACGGCATGAGCGAGAAGTTCCGCAACATGACGCTGGGCAAGGGCGGCCGGGGCTACTCCGGGCCGCAGGAGCCGGAGCTGGTGCGCGAGTACAGCGAGGAGACCCAGAAGTACATCGACGACGAGATCGCCCGCATGATGGAGGAGCGCTACAGCCACGTCCTTTCCCTCCTGAAAAAGCACCGCAGCCTGCTTGAGTACATTGCCAAGCGCCTGCTGGAGAAGGAGAGCATGGACGGCAAGGAGTTTGAGGACATCATCAAGGCGGAAAGCCACTGCGCCGAGCTGGAGGCCGAGGCGGGCCGCAAGGCCGACGACCTGCGCTACCTGAAGGCGAGCGCGCTTTCAGGCCCCACGGAGGAGCCGGAGATCGTCGCGCCGGAGATTCCCGTGGCCAGTGACTTCCCCGAGGAGGCGGAGATTCCTGACGCCCCGGCCGAAGAGAAAGCCGCCGGGGAGGCCAAGGCGGTCACCCGGAAGGCCAGGACGGCCGCGCGGCAGGCCCCTGCCGAGAAACCTGCCGCCGCCGCAGAGGAAGAGAAGCCCAAGCGGCGGAGGACGGTCCGTAAGGCCGCCGATGCAGCCGAAGAGGAGAAACCCAAGCGGCGGGGCCGGCCCAAGAAGACCGAGTAGCCCCTACGAGGGCTGGAAGCATAGCCATAAACAAAACGCCCCGGCAGGCATGACCTGTCGGGGAAACGCCCCGGCAGGTCATGCCTGCCGGGGCGTTTCTATTTGGAGGCGCCGGGTGTGGGACCCAACAAAAAAGGCCCCCGAAGGGGCCTGTAAAAGCAGTTTCAAAAGTCCAGACAGACTTTTGAAACTAACTGGGTCCGGGCTGCTAGTTCATGCTTGACTCTGCCGTCATCCTGGGGCGGACGCGCTTTGCGTCTGCTCCGGGGACCCACTTGCGCCTCATGAAGGAGATGAATCCCGATGAGATGAAGAGGGAGGAGTAGCAGCCGGAGATGAGTCCGATCGTCAGCGCGACCGCGAAGTCCTGGATGCTTCCCGTCGTGAAGACGAGGAGCGATATGGAGGCGAACAGGGTCGTCACGGTCGTGATGATGGAGCGGGCCAGGGTGTCGTTCAGCGACTTGTTCAGGATGTCGTTGAAGACCTTGGTGTTGACGCTCTTCATGTTCTCCCTCACGCGGTCCAGGATGACGACCGTCGCGTTGATTGAATATCCGAATATCGTCAGGACGGCGGCGAGCGTCGTCGTCGAGAACTCGATCTGCAGGAAGCTGATGAACGCGAACATGATCAGACAGTCGTGCAGGAGGGCGACGACGGCTCCCAGGGCGAAGTCCCAGTGGAAGCGGATGGTCGCGTAGAGCCAGATGAGGAACACCGTGGCAATCGTCAGCAGGATGGACTTGAACACCAGGCTTCCGGAGAAGCTGGAGCCGACGAAGTCCGTCTTTACGATGGCCACATTGTCCTTGCCGTACTTGCCCCGCAGGGCGGACAGGACCTCGTCCTGCAGCTCCTGGGAACTCGTTCCGTCATCGGTTATCTTGGCGCGGATCTGGTAGCTACGGTTGTCCGCAGTGCCCAGCTCCTTGAGCTCCACGTTCTGGGAGGCGAGCACCAGACGCAGGTCGTCGATGCTGGTGGCCGTCTGTGAGCTGGAGACATAGAGCATGAAGGCCTTGTCGCTGGACAGGCGGGAGGTCTCCGCGTTGTTCGTGAAGATTCCGTAGCTGTCCGCCTCTCCGGAGGAGAGCACCTTCGCGTTGATTCCGTCGATGCTGTTCAGCGCGGTGCAGAGCGAGCTGATCGTCGGGTTCTGTCCGTAGGTGAAGGTGCGGGTCTCGTTCTCCGCCCCCACGCCGCTGATGACCACGTCGAGGGCGGTGTTGGACGCATCCAGGCTCACCGTCGCGGCCCCGTTGTAGGTGACCTGCATGGCGGGCTGGGCGATCCTGACCTCCTCGATGAGGCCGGGCTGGAAGTCTATGCCCAGGTTGATCTTCCGGGTGCAGATGCTGGCGATTCCCGCGACGATCAGCAGCGCGCTGATGATGTAGCAGATGGGGAATGCCTTGCTGAATTTATAGTTCGTCTTCATTTACTTCAACCTCCAGCTGATGCTGATGTTCTCCCGGTGCAGGGCCTGCGTTCCGAAGTCGAACATCAGGCGGGAAACCACGAGCGCGGTGAACACCGTTGACACGACACCGATGGCAAGGCTGACGGCGAATCCCTGGATGGAGCCGGTGCCAAGCTGCGACATGAAGAGGGCCGCGATGAAGGTCGTGATGTTTGAGTCCATGATTGCCCAGAAGGCGTTGTCGAATCCGACCGCGACGGAGGCCGCCCGGTCCTTGCCCAAGGCGCGCTCCTCCTTGATCCGCTCAAAGATGATGACGTTCGCGTCGACCGCCATTCCGATCGTCAGGATCATACCGGCGATGGTCGGAAGGGTGATGGTCAGGTTGAACGCGCTCAGGATGCTGAACATGATGTAGAGGTTGAGCACCTGCGCCACGCAGGCGTTGATTCCTGCGCCCTTGTACCAGATCAGCATGAACAGCATGATCAGGGCGAGTCCGACCGCGATGGCCGTGATGCCCTGGCGGATGGACCGGTCTCCGAGCGAGGCTCCGATGACCTGCTGGCTTTCCACGTTGAGCGGAACGTCCAGCCATGCCGTCTGGAGCACCTTCTCCAGGTTCCGGGCCTCGTCCTGTCCGAAGCCGGTTATGGCCACCTGGCCGCCGGTGATGGCGGTCTGGATGGTGGCGTTGCTCTTGATGCGGTTGTCGCTCAGGATGGCCAGGCTCTTGCCCACGTTCGCGCTCGTGAACTCGCCGAATATCGCGGCGCCCTCGCTGTCGAGCGTGAAGTTGACGGACGGCCTGTTGGTCAGCTCCTCCGTTCCCACGGTCGCGGACTTGATGTGCTTGCCGTCCAGGATGATCTCCTTCTTGACGGCGAGGTAGCCCATCCGCTGGTCCAGCCCGTACTCGTCGGTGGTGTAGTAGCCGAAGACCTCGCAGTCATCGGGGATTATGGACGGGTCGATGAGCCTGCCCTTGGAGTCGAAGGTGCTGTCGGAGTGCTGCAGGTAGTAGCTGTTGAAGGCCTGGGTCGCATCGTTGTCCACGAGGCGGAAGTTGAGTATTCCGCGTCCCTGGATGATCGAGTTGATCTGGTCGGTCTCTGCGCTTCCGGGAAGCTCTATGTAGATCCGGTCCTCTCCCTGCTGCCTGATGGTGGGGGAAGAAAGGCCGAAGCGGTCGATGCGGTTGGTCAGGGTCTCGAGCGCCTGCTGCATGGCGGCCTGCCTGAGGGTCTGCTCGTCGGCGACGACGTTGTCCTTCTGCGCCTTGACCACGCTGTCCAGGTCGGCCTTGACGATGACGTTCATTCCGCCTGAAAGGTCCAGTCCGAGTTTGACCGAGTTCTTGTAGTTCTTCTTGTTCTTGAGGATCTCGTCGCGGTAGCGCTTTTCCACGAGCTCCTTAAGCTCCTCCTGGGAGGAGAAGGAGCTGAGCGCGTCGAACAGGGTCATGGGGCTGGGGACGGCCTGCTCCATGTCCTTGTAGTTCTTCCGCGCCGCCTTCTCCAGCCACTTCTGGTCCTCGGCGAGCGGGGTGGACCTGTCGGCCTTCACCGCCGCCTTCATGGCCTTCACGTCGGAAGAAGCCTTGTGGCTTGAATAGTCCTTGATGTTCTCCAGGGAGCTCAAGGCGAGCGCCTGCTGGTCCTTCGGCGTGTTCGCATACCACTGCAGCGTGGGCCACAGGAATAGGAAGCAGACCGCGAGGACGGCCAAAATCAAAACAAGACGACCTCTCTTACTCATCTTCTTTGTCCTTTACATCATCCTTTTTATCCGAACTGCTGTCGGTTTTGCTCTCTTTGTCCTTGTCCTTCGATCGGAAGAGCACACGTCTGAACTGCTGTCGGTTTTGCTCTCTTTGTCCTTGTCCTT
>CAMJAJ010000130.1 GCA_946403565.1 uncultured Treponema sp.
AAGCTGCTCCACCGGGGCGCCGGTGATTATCATGCCGTCGTACTTGCTGTCGTAGACCTCCTTGGAGGAGATGTAGAAGCGCTTCATGTACTCCTTGGGCGTGGTCTTGGAAACGTGGCCTGAAATGCGGACAAGGGAGATGTCCGTCTGCAGGGGGGTGTTGGAAAGCAGCCGCATTATCTGCGTCTCCGTGACCTCCTTCGTGGGCATCAGGTTCACGATCGCTATCTTGAGGGGACGGATATCCTGCATCTCGGCCCGCTTCTCAGACATGACGAAGATGTTCTCGTTTTCGAGGGTAGAGAAAGCAGGCAGGGCGGAATCTATCTTTATAGGCATAGCAGGAAGGATTATAGCACAAAAAGGTAAAATATGCTATACTTTACGCCTATGGCAGACAATCGCAGGGCAGCCCTTAAAAAGCTGAAGAAGTTGGTTATAGAGCCGAAAGAGGACGTGGAGGCCTACCGGGCCAGGTTCGAGGAGACCCTGAGCGAGGTGTTCCTTCCGAACCACGTGGAGCGGGTGGAGCACAGCTTCGGGGACATCGTCAGCGACATCCTTATCCCCGAGCTGTCTTCGGTGGAAAAGGTAATCCTGTACATCCACGGCGGCTCCTTCTGCGCAGGAAGCAGGGTGAGCTACCGGACCTTCTGCGCCTCGCTCGCAAACTCCTGCTCCTGCCGCCTCGTGCTGCCCGACTTCCGGCTGGCCCCCAAGCACCCCTTCCCCGCCGCGATTGACGACGTGCTTGCGGTCTACAGGTCCCTGCGCGGAGAGATAGACGCCTCCCGGTCATACGGTTCCGACGGGAACATCGTGCTGGCCGCCGACGGCTCCGGCGCAAGCATCGCGCTCGCCCTGCTGCAGCGGCTTGACGAAAAGGAACGTGCAGACATTGCCCAGCTGGTCCTCTTCTCCCCCTGGCTTGACTTTTCCGCGGAGGACGAGATAATCGCCAGCCGCAAGCTCCATGATGAAATCATCTCCGGCGAGAAGCTGCACCGCGCGGTGGACGTGTACACATACGCATCAAACTTCCGCAATCCCCTGGTCTCGCCCCTCTGCGCCCTGCCCGAGGCGCTGAAGGGCTTTCCCCCGGTCCACATACAGATGGGAGGGAAGGAGGTCCTGACACGGCAGGCCGTCGCGTTCAAGCAGCTTGCCCACGAAGCCGGAGTCGAGTGCAGCCTGGACACCTGGCCCGGCATGATGTTCATGTTCCAGATGGCGGAAGAATTCCTGAACGAATCCCACCTCGCCATGGACAAGATAGGCCGCATGGTGGGCGGGAAATCCATGGCACACTATGAGGACGAGGCGACAAAGGCCGAGCGGGAGGAAATCCTGCGCAAGAACAACATCGTAAGCTGACCGGCCCGGCAAGGCCGCCCAACAATCCTGTTCGGAAACCGGCTTGAAGCTCCGTTGCCAGTGCAGCTTCCGAACAGGGCCGCTCGTCCGTCAGGCTTTCGTGCCGTCCTCGAAGAACAGCCTCAGTTTCGCAAAGAAGTCTTCCAGAACAAAGCGGGAATCCACGCTCGTATAGACGCGGATTGTCGGGGCGGCAGGACAGGCCGAAGAGCTGGTATCCTCATTCACCAAGGGGGCCGGGGCTTCAACAAACTTTCCGCAGCCTGGGTTTATCGCGACCGCAATCGCAGGGGAATCTCCGAGCGACCAGCTTTCCCCCTGCGTCCAGCCCGCCCGGTCCGAAAGGTTGTAGTCGACCATATTGTGGTACAGGTGCCGGCCGATGTTTCCGTACGGCTCCACCTTCAGCTTCAGTTCCGCAAGGCTGACGTTTATCGTGGAATACACGTCGGACGGAATGAGCCAGACGGGGGCACCGCTCTGCAGCACCTCGTTCGCAGCCGTGACATCGTTGCCCGCATTGTACTCGCGGAAGCGAGCAGGCTTACCGATGTTCTGGATTCCATGCGTCCCAATCCAGACGATGATGACCTTATCCTTTATTTCCGGACAGGCCCGCAGGGCCATGGCGACATTCGTGATGGCCCCCTGGCAGAGGATGTACAGCGGCTTCCTGTCGCAGGGAGGCACCCCGGCTTCCCCATCGCGGAGCCTGTTCGCCTCGTCGATTATGAATCGGGCGGCCGGGGAAAGTTCGCCGTCGCTTTCAAGCGGCCCGCCCTGCCCCATAAAGACCGGGACTTCAAGCCCCATCGCCGCAAGCACGGTCTTGATTTCGTCATAACTGCGCTGAGTCGAATCCTGTTCCCGAAAGTGCTCCGCGAGAATCCCCTTCACGACGAGCTTGGGGCTCATCAACGCCTGTGCGATTGCAAAAGGGTCGTCCGCCTCGCACGCCGCATCCGTATCGATTATCACCCGGATCTTCTTCTCGTCCGGAATCCGTATCAGCTCGCTTGGGTTTTTCATCGTTTTATCTCCTGGCAACCAGTCGCCCTTGTAATTTCACAAGATTACCTTGAGCCTGCCGCCGTTGTTGACGTGCATCCCGACAGCCCCAGGACCAGGCCCGGTAGGACATGTCGAACAGCCCCAGCAGCCCCGACCTCCCGGGCTTTTACTTGCCCAGGTCCAGCACCCGGCGGTCGTAGGAGGCAGGCGGGTTTTCCACGATGCTCCAGTCAAAGTCCAGCACCCCGTGCGGCGGGAAGGGAGAGGGCGGCAGGGGATGGCGGCGGGCGTTGTTTTCTTCTATTATCTGCTTTAGGTTACGGCTGCCGTCGGTCAGGGTCAGGTAGGGCTTGCCGAAGGCGAGTATGGTGGAAGTCCTGACGGTGTAGCCGGTCTCGTTGCCGTCCGCGTCCTTGACGTGCTTCTCCACCAGGACGCTGTTCAGCTCGTAGTCACCCTCGATGGAATCGCTCTTCTCGATGTTGCGGATACGGGTACGCTTGCCCAGCGTGCAGGTATAGGTCTTCTCCGCCGAGCGCAGGTGCTTGGGGACGCTGTAGGTCGCCTCCCCGTCGGTGAAGAGGGCCTGGGCCTCGGGGCTGTACTCCATGTCGGTCTCCCAGTAGCGGATGTGGTAGACGGCGTTGTTCGCGACATAATAGGAGAGCAGTTCCGTGTTGGTCACCGGCGGACACACGAGGAGTCCGTTCGCGCTGCCCGCATCCTGCCAGTAGCCGTCGAGCAGGTTCTCCGCCTGGAGCGTGACCCCGTCCAGCAGTCCGCTCACGGGCACGGAGTCGCTGTCCTCCTTCTTGATGGCGAATTTCAGGTAGAGCTTGTCGCCTATGACCGCGACAGGAACGTGGTAGGTATCCTCGCCGCCCAGCTTGTGTCCGGCGTACTTCACCTCTATGTCCCAGGCCCCGCTGTTCTTTCCTTCCGCGGTGAGCGTGTCACCGTCCTCCTGCACGACGGCCTGGTCGTATTCCGGCGTGTACAGTTCGTCCGTCAGCGGGATGAAGCGCAGCTCCATCTCCTCCGCCTGGATGGTCTCGGCGGCATTCCGGTCGCGCTTGGTCTCGGCGGAACGGGCCGCGCCCTCCCCCGCCCTGTCGTTATACCACTGGTAGAAGGTCCTCAGCACGACATCGGGAACGGCCTTACCGCTTTCCGCCCCCCGGAGGCCGGAGTCGAACACCACGTAGCGGCTGTCATTGGCCCAGATTCCGGAAAGCAGGGCCGGAACAGGCTCCTGCTCCTGGACTTCGGAGACGGCCTCAGATTCCGTTTCCGGGGAAACGGAATCAGCCCCGGCATCGGGGGTCTCCTGGGCAAAGGCACTCGAAGCCGCCGCAATCGCGACGGCACAGGCAAAGGCTACTGAAAAATGGACGGACTTCTTCACATCTTCTATATCGGCAGCAGCCTGCAACATCTCCATCGCTTTCCAGCAGTGGGGGCCGCAGCGGCCGACCGCCAGCAAAACCAGACGGGGGCAAGCGGGGCAAAACGGGCAACGGGGGAGGCCGCCAGCAAAACCAGACGGGGGCAAAACGGGCGCAGGGGCCTGGATAAAAAGGAAAAACAAGCAGGAAGGTGTATTTAGCTAAAATACTTAATGTTTTCAATTAATTTAGTTGACTTGTTAGAAAAAAATGCTATAATAACTGTATGATTAACTGAGGAAATTAGGAAAAATTTCCCATATATTAATGGAGGAACTATGAAGAAATTAGCTAAATTCGGACTCGCAGTCTCGGCCCTCGCCTGCCTGCTCGCGGCGACCGCCTGCTCCAAGAAGGAGGCCACGGCTTCCGGCGGAACGGGAGGCTCATCGGCCTCGTCACCCGCCGTCCTCAACTACAAGGACATCGTGCTGGGAACGACCGGCACCGACATCACGACGACCATCTCCCTCATCTCCCACCGCACGGACATGCTGGACTCTGGATACAGCGGAACCACCTGGGCCCAGTACATCGCGGAGTTCAACAAGAGCTATCCGGGCATCACCGTCAAGGTGGAAGGAATCACGGACTACGCCTCCACATCCCTGCTCCGCCTCCAGGGCGGTGACTGGAGCGACATCATGATGATTCCCGCAATCGACAAGAAGGAGCTTGAGAACTACTTCCAGCCCTTCGGTTCGCTTTCCGAGGTGTCCTCCCTCGTTCGCTTCGCCGACCAGTGGGCATACGGCGACAAGGTCTACGGCATACCCTCCACGGGCAATGCCCAGGGCGTACTCTACAACAAGAAGGTCTTCAAGGAGGCGGGAATCACCTCGCTTCCCAAGACCCCCGATGAGTTCATCGACTGTCTCAAGAAGATAAAGGCCAACACCAAGGCTATCCCCCTCTACACCAACTATGCGGCCGGCTGGACGATGGGTGCATGGGACGCATACATCGGCGGCTCCGCGACGGGAAGCGCCGACTACATGAACAACACCCTGCTCCATTCCAAGAACCCCTTCGCCAATCCGGGCGACGGAAGCGGCCCCTACAACGTCTACAAGGTGCTCTACGAGGCGACCAGGCTCGGCCTCATCGAGGAGGACTACACGACGACCGACTGGGAAGGCTGCAAGGGCATGATCAACCGCGGCGAGATCGGAACGATGGTGCTCGGCTCATGGGCCTACACCCAGATGCAGGGCGCGGGCCCCAACCCGGACGACATCGGCTACATGTCAT
>CAMJAJ010000131.1 GCA_946403565.1 uncultured Treponema sp.
GCCTTCTGTCCGGTCGGGGCTTCAGCCCCGACCGGCATCTGCGCCTCCTTGCATTAATTCATACGACAGGCTATGATGAGACCTGTTCGGAAACTGCGTTCCCGAACAGGTCCTGTAGTATGAACAAGAAGCTCTGTTTCGCCCTTTTCACGCTTTTCTCCGCGCTGGCGCTGTTCGCCGCGCCAGATGCCGGCGGTCCGCGGGAGTCCTCCTCCAGGCAGCCGCGGGAGCCGGTCCTGTCCGACCTGTCCAAGACCCAGGATGTGTCCGGCTTCCTGCCCGACAAGATCCACATCCGTACGATGACCCAGTCCTACTGCAAGTACTATCAGTTCGCGCTCGTGGACGGCCGCATCTACGCAAAGAAGGCGGGCGAGGACAAGTGGGAGCTCTTCCTCAAGACCGGGCTCCCGTTCAGGAGCGTGGGCAGCGACAAGTTCGAGCACCCCACCGCCATCCGGGAGATAGCCTGCGATGCGGACACCCTCTACGCCTTTGACGACCAGGGGGTGCTGTACACGGTGTACTTCAAGAGGATTATGCGGCAGAAGGCCCTGACCTGGCTCAGCAACTACGGATTTCCCCGGAACCGGCAGATGGTGCAGAACGAGCTTGTCCTGGGCAGGCGGGGCTGGAGCATGGGGGCCAGGCGCGAGGAGATCCTCTGGTACGAGGACCGCTACGGCAACCAGCACCACTGGGGCACGATGGGCCTGGAGACCATCTACTTCCTGACCGAGGACGGCCAGCACATCAGGTTCTGCGATTCGGGCCTGCCGCCGGACTTCAGCCGTTACATCGAGTGCCCGGAAAATGGAAGCTTCATCGCCGAGAACATCAGCGTCTCCGGGGACACGATCTTCTTGATCGGCAACCGGGGCAGCATGTACACCAGGCTCATCGACTTTGACACGATGGGCTGCGACCCCATGTTCTTCCTGTACACCTACGATGTGGAGAAGCAGACCAAGCGGGGCGACGACTACCTTTCCAACTACACGGCCTGGGCCCTCCCTGCCGAGGACTGGGCGAAGCAGCCTGCGATTCCGCTGGAAGGCAAGGCACGCCTGACAAAGATGATAAGCATAGCGCAGACGGGGCAGGGGAACTATGCCCGTGAGCTGCGGGTTGCCGGCTGCGATAAAAAGGGCACGATCGGCTACTGGCACAAGATGCTCTACGAGTCCAAGTGGACCTTCGTCCCTGCCGACCTCGTGCTGGACGAAAGCGTCTGGCTGGACCCCTCCAAGGAGGAGTTCGGGGCGGAGCAGACCTTCTCGTACGAGGGGTACGTGACGAGGAACGGGAGCAGGATCGAGGGGCTGAGCTGCTCCGCGTCCGGAATGGCCCTGTCCTCCGAGGACCGCTGCAGCTTCACGATGCGCTGGAAGGACGAGGTCTTTTCCTGCGTCCTGTACCCGGTGGAAAAGTGGACCTACCTCCTGCGCCATTCGCCCGGCTTTGACGGCAGCCCCCGCAACTACTTCGTGACGCCGGAGCTGGACGAGAGCCGGCTGGACGGCTATTCCCCCGAGTTCAGGGAGGTCCTGTGCGACATGTTCAAGGGAAGGAACCATTCCCTGTTCGCCTATTCCGCGCTCGCCACGACCGACACGTACGAGATAGACATCGGGACCGGAGGGGGCATCCTGCAGGACAGCTACTACAAGGTGCTGATGACCAAGGACGGCAAGGCCGCCCGGCCGTTCATCCTGCAGGGGCGGGACGCGCTCTTCCAGGAAGGCTCCGACCTGGAGAGCCCCATGGAGGAGAAGTTCCTGCTGGACGAGGGCAGGAGCTACACGGCGGACGACCTGCCCCTCATAGCGGCGCGGATTGCGGCAAACGAGGAGCTCCGCGACAAGCTCAAGCGGGAGATCCGGGCAACCGTCGCCTCGCGCGACAGTTCCGAGCTGTCCCGCTGGGGCTACAACCTGCTGGACATAATCACGAAGGTCACCTTCCTGAACAAGCTGAACGCCCCCAAGATCAAGCAGATGACGAGCTTCGGCTGGGACATCATGAACACCAACGCCTCCCTCTACCGGGACCTGCTGGCCTACAGCGACTGGACCTATCCCGCCATGCTGGAGCTGGTGGAGCTGCGGGTGCGCTACTACGGCAAGCTGCTCAAGGCCCTGGAGGGCGGCGAGCAGGAGGCCGTCCTCATGCAGGGCTTCCACAACTCCTTCCCTTCCTATTACGCCGACATGGGCCTGCCTGCCCGGCTGGAGGGCGGGGGTGACAGCATGGTCAGCTTCCCGACGGAGGGCCTGTTCCCCTGGTTCATGATACAGAAGGCGGACGGCACCGCCATCCTCATGCGCCTGGAGGGGTCGGCCAGGGCCGCCATGGACGGGGGAAGGACGTTCCGGATTCCCGCCGCGTTCACGGTCCTGTACCCGGCTTCTGACCGGAAGGTGCAGGTCCCCAACAAGGGACGGGAGCTTTCCGACGTGGACTATTACGATGGCGAGTTCTGCTGGGACGGCCGCGAGGCCAAGGTCTACCTCAGGAACAGCGTGTTCGGCAAGAAGCCTGTCTTCAAGGGGCGCGCTCCGTGACGGGGCTCTCCACGGCTCCGTCATCCCACAACTTCAAAAAAATACCCGCCAAAGCCCCCGCTTCCCTTGACGTTTTTTGTCGGCTTTTATTATTTTCGTAGCGTAGGTACAAGATATGGACGAGGAAAACGAAGAGAAGGCCGCAGCAGCGGCTGATGAAGGCGCGGACAGCAATCCGCAGGCCGAATCCACGGGCCCGGTCGAAGCCGGGGCTTCCAGCGGCGAGGGTGAGGCTGAGCCCGCCTCCGATGCAGGGGAGCTTGAGACGCTGGCCAAGAAGGTCGCCGCCCTGGAGAAGGAGCGGGATGACTTCAAGGACCAGTTCCTGAGGAAGAGCGCGGATTTCGAGAACTATCGGAAGCGCATGATAAAGGAGAAGCAGGAGGCCTTTGACTACGCCAACACGAGTCTGCTCAAGGACCTGCTTGACAGTCTGGATAACTTTGACCGCACGGTGGAGGCCGCAGACGCTGCCTCTGACGTGAAGTCTATAGCGGATGGGGTGAAGATGATAAACAAGAGCCTGGCCAGTATGCTGGAGAACAAGTACAACCTGGTCTCCTACGGGCAGGTGGGGGACGCCTTCGATCCGGATCTGCACGAGGCGATCGGCAAGTCCGACGACCCCGTGGCCGAGCCGCAGGTGAAGGCCGTGTACCTGAAGGGCTACAAGCTCAAGGACCGGGTCATCCGCCATGCCAAGGTCATGGTGTCCATGCCTGACGGTACGGTGGAGGCTCCTGCGAAGGATGCCGCTCCGGCGGATGAGGCTGATGGCGCGAACAAGGAGGAGTCCGGGGCTGCCGCTTCGGACTAATCAAACAATAGATTAGAGAGGAGATATACACTATGGGAAAGATTATTGGAATTGACCTGGGAACGACGAACTCCTGCGTCGCCGTCATGGAAAACGGCGAGCCGATCGTCATCCAGAACTCTGAGGGCTTCCGCACGACGCCGTCTATCGTCGGCTTTACGGCGAAGGGAGACCGCATTGTCGGCCAGCCCGCCAAGAACCAGATGGTGACGAATCCGCACAATACGGTCTATTCAATCAAGCGCTTCATCGGCCGCCGCTACAACGAGCTGCCCGATGAGATCAAGCGCATCCCCTATACGGTGAAGGACCACGGCGACGACGTGCGCGTCGAGGTCGATGAGGCCGGACAGAAGAAGGAGTTCAGCCCGCAGGAGATTTCCGCCTTCATCCTGCAGAAGATGAAGAAGACCGCCGAGGACTACCTGGGCGAGGCCGTCACCGAGGCCGTCATCACCGTCCCTGCCTACTTCAACGACGCGCAGCGCCAGGCCACCAAGGACGCCGGTAAGATCGCGGGCCTTGATGTCAAGCGCATCATCAACGAGCCGACCGCCGCTTCACTCGCGTTCGGCTTTAAGCAGGACGGCGACAAGGACAGGACGATCGCCGTCTACGACCTCGGAGGAGGAACCTTCGATATTTCAATCCTTGAGCTGGGCGACGGCGTCTTTGAGGTCAAGGCCACGAACGGAGATACCCACCTGGGAGGAGACGACTGGGACGGCCGCATCGTCAGCTGGCTTATCGACAGCTTCAAGGCGGACACGGGAATCGACCTGACGAATGACGCGATGGCCAAGCAGCGCCTCCGCGAGGCTGCCGAGAACGCCAAGATTTCCCTTTCAAACCAGACGACGACGGAGATCAACCTGCCGTTCATCACTGCCGACGCCACGGGACCCAAGCACCTGCAGAAGACGCTGTCCCGCGCCGAGTTCGAGAAGATGACCGACGACCTCTTTGAGAAGACCAAGGAGCCCTGCCGCAAGGCTATGGCCGATGCGGGAATCTCCAGCGACAAGATTGACGAGATCCTGCTCGTCGGCGGTTCTTCCCGCATGCCCAAGGTGCAGGAGATCGTCAAGAGCATCTTCGGTAAGGAAGGCAGCCGCGCCGTCAACCCGGACGAGGCCGTCGCTATCGGTGCCGCAATCCAGGGCGGCGTCCTCAAGGGCGACGTCAAGGACATGGTCCTGCTTGACGTTACCCCGCTTTCACTTGGAATCGAGACGATGGGCGGCGTGTTTACCCGCCTGATCAACCGCAACACGACGATTCCGACCAAGAAGAGCCAGGTCTTCTCCACCGCCGCCGATGGACAGACCGCCGTCACGATCCACGTCCTGCAGGGCGAGCGCGAGATGGCGAGCCAGAACCGCACGCTCGGCAACTTCAACCTGGACGGCATTCCGCCGGCACCGCGCGGAGTTCCGCAGATCGAGGTCACCTTCGACATCGATGCGAACGGAATCGTCCATGTGTCCGCCAAGGACCAGGGAACGGGCAAGGAGCAGCACATCCAGATTACGTCTTCCTCCGGCTTGAGCAAGGAGGAGATTGACAAGATGGTCAAGGATGCCGAGGCCAACGCTGCGGACGACAAGAAGAAGCGCGAGGCCATCGACGCCAAGAACGAGGGCGACAGCCTGGTCTATCAGACCGAGAAGACCCTCAAGGAGATGGGCGACAAGGTGTC
>CAMJAJ010000132.1 GCA_946403565.1 uncultured Treponema sp.
AGGAAGAAGAAGACCTTCTTCAGCAGCTTCTTCACCGCCCGCTTGCACTTCTGCGCCCGGCTCGGCTCCACGTAGCAGCCGTACCTCCGCTGGATTGCCTCGCTCTCGCTGAGCCGGACCTGCTCGGCCCGGTCGCTCACCCCGCCCAGCGCATAGTCGCATCCGATCCTGTTCAGCCAGACGAACGGCACGCCGTCCACGTACATCTTCAGGAACAGGTCGTAGTCGGCGCAGACCTTGAAGCCCTCGTCATAGGGACCGTACTTCCCGTACAGGGAACGGGGGACAAAGCTCGCGTTGTGGGGAATCATCTTGTTGGGCAGCTCGTTCGCGGTAAAGCCCTGCACCCAGTCGAACACGCCGTCCTTCATGACGGAGAAGGCCCCGTACAGGACGGCACCGGGATGCCCGTCATGGACCGCCTCCAGCCCGGCGAGGGCATAGGGCAATAGGGTATCACCGGAATTGATTATGCCCACAAGCCTGCCCGTCGCACGGGCGACGCCCTTGTTCATGGCGGAATAGATGCCGCCATCCGGCTCGCTCACCCAATAGGAAATCGCATGGGGCAGGTCGTGCCGAGCGGCATACTCCTTCACAAGCTGGGCGCTGCCATCGCTCGAAGCCCCGTCTATGACGATATACTCCAGTTCGCCAGATTTGAGCGACCGTTCCCCCAGCACGCTTTCCAGCGTCCGCCGCAGGCCCTCCCGGTCGTTCCGGTTTATCGTGATGATGGACACCACCGGACCGCTGTCATTCATCGCCGCCTCCACTGGCCCTCTGACCAGCCCTGCTCAGGGCGGCCTCGTACGCCGCCATATACTTCCGCACGGTTTCCTCCCTACTGAATTCCTGCCGGGACTTCCTGAGCGCGTGCTCCGAAAGCTCCTCCCTCCGTTCCAGACAGTACTCCACACCCCGGGCAAGCTCCGCCGCGTCATACGGCGGGGCAAGGTACCCCGTCCGCTTATGCTCGATGAGGCAGCCCGTCCCACCCACGTCAAAGGCGACCGCAGGAACGCCGCAGCTCATCGCCTCCAGGCAGGTATATGAAAAACTCTCGATGATCGAACTGTTCACGAACACGTCGCTCGCGGAATACAGGCAGGCAAGTATCTGCGGGTTCGCAATGTAGCCGGAGGCAAAAAAGGGAATCCCTATCGCCTCCTTGAACGCAGGTCCCACCGGCCCGAACACGAGCAGAAAATACTGCCCGGAATCGTGCAGGGCGCGCAGGGCCTCAAAAAGGAGGGCGCTCCCCTTCATGGCCTTCGGCCCATCCATGTCCCCCGCCGCACCAAACGCAATGACCTTCTTGTCCTCGGGAATGCCGAAGAGCTTGCGCACGAGCTGGCGGTCGCGGGGATAGAACGAATCGTGGTCCATGACGTTGGGGGCAAGGAAACATTCCTTTCCCCTGAAAAGTGCGCTCGACGTAAGCACGTCGCGCTCCCACGCGCTCGGGGCGGTGAACACGATGTCCTTTCCGGCAAGGTACCTGCGCTTCTGCCTCCAGACCTTCCGGCACAGGTCGGTCCCGTGCGTCGTCGCGGGCTTGTTGTTCCGGTAATAGCCCTCCTGCCAGCGGGTGTCGCCTTCGACCACGTTGGGGTGGTGCTCCGCCCCGCAGCAGGGCCAGCTGTCGTGCATCGTCCAGACGATCGGCTTCGTTATCCTGGCGATGTCCTTCGTGCAGATGATGTCATTTATCCAGTGCAGGTTCACGACGTCAAAGTCGGAGCTGTTTATCCAGTCAACGCCGCAGTCACATTCAGACCTGAAGTTGGTCGTATGGAAGATTCCGTTCGTCGTGCTGAACCGGAAGGGATGGAACGGGATGCGGCTTGCAAGGGGGGTAACGACCTGCGAAAGGATGTTCCCCATATAGTTTCCGAGCCACCTGAGCAGCTTCTCGGCGAATCCCCGCCGCCGCCGGGGTATCTCAATCACATAGGGACTGTCGCTCGTCTTCTTGGGGACGGCAAGCACCGCCTCCACACCGGACTCGTTCAGGGCCTGCACGAGCCGCATCGAAGCGATGGCGGCCCCTCCGCCCGAGTCCTTGAAATTCACCAGCAGGACCTTCATCGGGCTGCCCCCCGCTTGACCGTATGGTGCAGGACCCACCTGACGGCCCCCAGGACGCCGAGCCGGCCGGCGGCGGCGACAAGCGCATCATGGATCCGGTTCATGCGCCTCGCAAAGGTCATCTTGGGGATGAACTCCCCCTCGCAGAGCCGGGCATAGCGGCGGTTCAGCCGTAGCGACGCAGGCAGGCGGATCTCCTGCCCCCAGTCGTGGCTTTCGCCCGTGTACCAGTCCGGACATCCGCTGGTATGGGTGGAATCGCTGACAAAACCGACGTTCTGCACCAGGTTCTTGCGCGGCACAAGGACGTACCGCCCCCTGGTCGCCATGAAGGCGGACAGCTGGTAGTCCCAGGTGTTCAGCTCGCCCTGGACGGCCCGCTGGGCGTTGCTCAGCAGCTCCTGCTCCGCCCGCCTGCTCAGGAAGCAGGTCTTCACGTCACGCCTGCCCGCCTCCCAGTCGGAATAGTCCGGTGAATAGCCCTGGACCCTGTCGGCCCAGCAGGCCCAGCCCCAGACCTCAATGGCCGTGCTCAGGAACACGTCGTCGCGGAAGGAGGACACCCATTCCCGGTTGAAGGAGCAGACGGCACCGACCTTCGGGTCGTCCCGGTAAGCCTCCAGCATCGTCTCGCAATAGGAAAAGAAGGACGGCTCAGGAAGGATGTCGTCCTCCAGCACGATGCCGGCCCCGACGTTGGAAAAGAACCACTGTATGGCCCCGGCGACCCCGTATTTGCAGCCCAGGTTCTCCTCGCGGAAGAGGGTGTGCACGGAGCAGGGCCAGTCCACCTGGGAAAGCACGAACTCGCGGACGGCAGCGCAGGCCTCGGCCTCCCCTTCCCGCCCGGCCCTGGGGCCGTCGGCCGCTATGTAGAGCTGTTCCGGCCGCTGGGCGGCTATGCGGGGAAAGGTCTGCCTGACGGTATCAAGGCGGTTGAACACAATGTAAAGCACAGGGGTCTTTAAAGGCATGTCGCGACTATGATAGCCCATTTCCTTTGTTGACACAATCCCCTTTTGCAAACTATACTTTAAGCCACCGTTATGGAAGAGATTTTTTACCGGTACGTTGGCAGCCTGCCAGCTTCCTTCGGCAGTTTCAGCCCC
This sequence comes from uncultured Treponema sp., assembly GCA_946403565.1. The sequence continues at coordinate 3,201 of CAMJAJ010000132.1, forward strand.
CTTTCCGCACCAGACGCCAGGACTTTCGGTGAAAAAATCCCCCCGTACCTCAAGGACTACCTATCGGACCAGGCCGCACAGGCGGCGGAAGGCCTGGACTCCGGCGCCCGCTGGCCCATCCTGCTCGCGTCCGACTACCTGCGCTTTTCCCAGGACGGGAACCGCGTGCTCTTCGAGAAACGCTACTTCAAGCGGAGGGCCGTCCTGGCCCTCCTCGCGCTTGCAGAATATATAGAAGGAACAGGAAGCTACCTGCGGCACATCGCCGACGGCGTAATGCTGCTCTGCGAGGAAAGCGGCTGGCAGCTGCCCGCCCACAACAGCCTCAGGAGGGACGCTCCCCAGCTTGCCCTCCCGAACCCCTCGCTCCCGGTCCTGGACCTCTTCGCGGCGGAAAGCGCGGCAGAGCTCGCCGTGATATACAGCCTGCACAGGGAGGGGCTGGACTCCATCTCCCCCCTGCTCTGCACCAGAATTCGCTCCGAGCTGGAGACCCGGATAATCCGCCCCTTCCTGAACTGCCACTTCTGGTGGATGGGAAACGGGGACGAGCCCATGTGCAACTGGACCCCCTGGATTGTCGAGAACGTCCTGCTGGCCGCCTTCCTGACGCCCCAGACGTATGCGGACCGCAGGGAGCTGCTCAAGAAGGCCTTCTACGCCCTGGACTGCTTCCTGAAGGACTACGGGGAGGACGGCTGCTGCTCGGAGGGGGTGGAATACTACCGGCACGCGGGCCTCTGCCTTTCCAACGCGGCGGAGATCATCTCGGCGGTGACGGGCGGACTGACGGAAGACGTGTTCGCCCTGCCCAAGATACGGAACATCGCGGAATACGTCGTGAACATGCACATCGGCGGCGCAGGGGGCGGAGGAAGGCCCTTCAGCCCCTACTCATTCAACTTCGCCGACTGCTCCCCGATGGCAGGCCTGGGTGGCTGCCGGGAGTTCCTCTTCGGCAGGCACGTGAAAAGCCCCCTCCTCTGCGCCTTCGCCGCAAGGAGCTGGCAAGAGTCCGGCACGAAGGAAAAGCTGCTCGGCCTTTCCGCCGAATGCGAGGAGGGCTGCAACATCTTCCATCTGCTGCAGGTCCTGGACCACGCGGCAGAGCTGGACACATACGGTGCGGAGGCAGCAGGCCCCGCCGCCGAGAAGGACGACACTGACGGCGGGAAAGCAGGAACGGACAGCTGCCCCCCGACATACTATCCGAGCGTCGGAATCTTCATCGTGAACAGGGGGCCCTACAGCCTGGCAGTCAAATCCGGCGGCAACGGAGACAGCCACAACCACAACGACACCGGCAGCATCACCCTCTACAAGGACGGGCAGCCCCTGCTTGTCGACCCCGGCGTGGGGAACTACACCAAAAAGACCTTCTCCGCCGAACGCTACTCCATCTGGACCATGCAGTCATCCTACCACAACCTCCCGGAGCTTGACGGCAGGATGCAGGAGGCCGGGGAAAGCTTCCGCGCACGGGACGTGGAGATCGACGGGGACAGCATACGGCAGGACATCGCGCCCTGCTGGCCAGCAGAATGCGGGCTTTCGTCCTACGTGCGCACCGTGTCCTGCTCGGAAGGGGGCGTGGTCCTGCACGACGTGGCCGCCTTCCAGGACGGCAGGGAGCACGCGATCGTCCTGAACCTCATGCTTTCGGAGAAGCCGCAGCTGGAAGGACAGGACATCAGGATCGGGACGACCGGCTGCATCACGATTGCCTCGGTGGACGGCAGGGCCGCCTGCCCCGGGACGTCCATGCAGCTGGAGGAGATTGCGATTGACGATGAGCGGCTCCGGAGGGCCTGGAAAGGCAGCCT